>JACPLR010000004.1 GCA_016186425.1 Candidatus Pacearchaeota archaeon
GTTTTATCTTCTTTGATTGCTAAACCATTTATTTTTACTTTTTTTTCATTTAATATTTTTTTTAATTCCTTTCTCGTTTTAACAATTCCAAGAATTTCTCTCATAATAATTAATAATGGTATGGAATCATTATTTCCACGGCTTGGAACAACTAAATATTTTGTGCCTTTTCTTGGTATCGGCCATCTTTTGCTGGTATTATGTCTTGTTATATGCATTTTATTTTCTTATTTCTCCATTTAAAAATAATTTACTTGCTAATTCTTGAGAGTATAACTCTGATGTATCAACTTTTTCTCTTAATAATTCTAATCCATATCCACAAGTGCATATTCCATCTCTTGGATTGTTATTAGCTAAAACTGAATATATTGTGCAATCTCCATCATGGTCTGTTTTTATCATTTTATTTTTTCTCCTTTTCTTTTAGTTTATTATTTGATTTTCTTTTGATCATTTCAAGCCTTTTTTTATCATCCAAATTTAATGCCTGGATCTGAAGGTTTGAGGGGTTAAACCAGACATTTAATTTTGCTCCGTCTTTCTTTTTTCTTTGTATTCCTTCAATTGCAACCCTTTTATTTTTAAAATCAACAATATTTATCTTTCCGGTTTTTTTCTTAAATTCCCCCACCATAATTTTTATTTCATCCCCATTTCTTATGGGGATATTTCTTTTTCCATATTCTTTTCTTAAGCTCTTGCTTAGATTAGCACTCATTAGTTTTCTAACGTTAATTGGAGCATTTGCTAGGTATTTTCTCTGCTTTCTTGCTTGCTTGCTTCCTTTCCATGAAGCTGAAAATTTTTGTTTCATTTTTTATTTTAATTATTTTTATTTAAACAATTACCCTCGCAATTTTAGCTACGCTTGGCCATCTTTCCAAAACTTCTCTTGCAATAGGACCTTTAATCTGAGTTCCTTTAGGATTTCCTTTCTCATCTTTTAATAAAGCAACTGCATTATCACTAAAGGCTATTCTTTCTCCGGTTTTTCTTACCCATGGCTTTTTCTGCCTTAAAACAACTGCATCAAATACCTGCCCTTTAATCTCTGGCTTGCCGACTCTTACACTTACCTTAACCCAGTCAGCAACTTTTGCAAACTGCTGTCTTTTTTTTGTTGTTTTTCCTTTTTTCACTCCCACAATCCTGACTATCTGCGCTCCGCTGTTATCTGCTGCAGTGAGCATGCTTCCAATATTCAATCCACGTGTTACTTTTGCAGATATTGCTTTCATTGTGAAACTCCATAAAATTCTAAAAATTTTCTATAATTATTATATTCCTCGCAAGAACTATCAAATGCACAGCTACATCTTTCTCTACAAATTGGACCATTAGCATGATAAAATCTATTTTTTAAGATACTTTTTTTAGAATCAAATCTCTCTTCTTTGATAAATGTAAAAATTGTTACTTTGGATGAACTCCATAAATTAAGCTTATCTATTTCAGACATTACAAATATTCCCTCATAAAAATGCCATCGACTATCATTATCTATATATTCTAATCTCACTCTTTCTCCAGGTCTTATGTCTTCCAATTCTTCTCTAGTTCTTGCTAATTTCATAGTAGGATTAGTAGTTTCAATTAATCTTTGTCTTGTGACATTCATTTTCTCTTCCCCATTGCCTGTTTAATTTCCTGCATTTTCTTTTTCATTTTATCATCAGCTTCCCTTATTTTTTTAACAGCAACAAAATGTATTATCTTGCTTAATGGCCGGCATTCCATTATCTGTATATAATCTCCAAGATTAATTTCATTTTTTAGAAATTCAGGAAGCCTTGCATGAAGTTTTGTTTTTGTTTTCAAGTATCTTTCATATTTTTTGACAAATTTTATTCTTTCGAATTCTATAGTAACTCTTTTATCAAATTTCCTTATAACATATCCTTCAAATTTTCTTCCCCTAAATGAATATTCTTGAATTTTTTCTTGATTGGGAGTTTCAACTAAGCTTTTCATTTTTCCATCTTTCCCTTTAACTTTACTATTTTTTTCCATTTTGTTTTTTTGTGTGAGGTTTATATTATTATTGTATTTTCTGAAAATCCAAGCGAAACCAGGATCGGCTTTATTTTTCTTCTGTGATCTCCCTGAAGTTCAATTACATTGTCTTTTATTGTTCCTCCGCATCCTAGCTGTTCTTTTAACTCTCTTGCTATTTTCTTGATGTCAATTCCTTTTTCTATTCCTGACACCATTGTTACAATCTTTCCAAATTTTTTCTTTATGGTTGTAACTTGGATTCTTTGTTCACTTTTTGCGATTTCTTCGCACACACATGCCTGCTTTGGCAGGCCGCATTTTGGACATATATCCATATTATGATTTTTTAATCATGTTTGTTTTTTGTTTCTGGATCATTAACAATTTTGATAATGTTTTTTTAATATCTCTTATCTTTACTTTTCCGCCTTTCTTTGCAGCAACTCTGGCTTTTATAAGTTCTATTTTTATTTCATCTATTTCATTGTTTACTTCATCTTTTGTCAGCTTTGACAGCTCTTTAAACTTTGTCATTTTTTATTTTCATCAATTTTTACCAATTTAATTTGATCATGTATCTTTGCATCTGGATGAAGAATACTTACGCTAATTCCAACAGTTCCGGGCCTTGTTCTTGCAACAGCAGAAGCTCTATCAACAACCTTTGCACTATCTCCAACTTTTTTCAAATATCCCTTCTTAAATCTCCATGTTTTTGCCCTTTCGCTTGGGAGTTTTCCAGCAAGTTTTATTTCAGCCCCTAATGCCCCGGCATTAATTATTTCCTGCAATAACTTATATGCTACTATTTTGAATTTTATAGGCCCTGTATTTTCAAGGCTTATTGCAATTTCATCTGCAACCGCCTGTGCATCAAGATTTCTGTCTTTTATTTCTTGAATTTCAATATGGGGGTTTTCTAAATTAAATCTCTTCTTTAAAACTTCAGTAAGCTTCTCAATTTTCTCTCCTCCACGCCCGATTATTAATCCAGGCTTGCTTGTAAGCATAACAACCTTTTCTCCAACTGGTGTGTACTCAATATTAACCTTGCTTACTTTTCCTTTTCCCAAATACAATTTTACAAATTCTTTTACTTTAAATTCATCTTTC
The DNA here is from genome assembly GCA_016186425.1 of Candidatus Pacearchaeota archaeon. Lineage (GTDB taxonomy): Archaea > Nanobdellota > Nanobdellia > Pacearchaeales > GW2011-AR1 > JACPLR01. The sequence continues at coordinate 3,112 of JACPLR010000004.1, forward strand.
TTAAATGTGACAAATTTTCTTTCTTCCATTATAAAAGACACCAAGGTTTCTTTTATGAAGCTTCCTTCATTACCTTAGTTGCTACCTCCCGAGCTTTTATTAAAACATGAGTTCGTTTGAATTTAGTGTTTCCAAACCTATGATGCTGTACTGGCGCTTTATTCGGAATAGTTTCATAGATTATTGTTTTATCCAAGTCCATGCCATTAACATTGCTGTTTGCAGAAAGAGTTTTTAGCAGATTTATAAATTCCTTTGAAGCATTGACATGGTATTTTCCAGACATCATCCCCTTTCCTCTTCTATGGGCCATTTCTCCCACTACTGGAACAGCCATTTTTTTCTTTATGACCTTCTCTAAGTCAGAAATTGCGGAAGAAATTTTTTTATTTCGGATAAATTTGCCTATTGCAACACTATGCCTTAAGGATATTGGCAAATTTCTTCCATAAATAGTTGCTTCTGTTCTCTTTATTTTCTTTTCATCTTTTTTCTTGACTTGTTCTTTTGCTTCTTCAGATTTACTTTCCCCTGTTTTATCAATTTTTTTATCATCAATATTTTCCCTTTCTGATTTTGCAGCAGTTTTTGAAGCTTGAGCTATATATTCCTTATTTTTTATTTCTTTTCCTGCTTTCTCCTTAGGAATTCTTTGCTGTTTTAATTGTTCATCTGCCATTTTGTTTTTATATGATTTTGGGAACCTTTAAAACCGATAGGTTTTTTGCTTGTCTTTTTAAAGGTTCATTATTATTTTACTGATCTTGAAGCAGAGCTTCTTGTTGCTCCAATGCCTGCTGCCCCATGCTTGACTGATTTTCTCGTTTGTGTAAATTCTCCAAGCCTATGGCCAAGCATTTCCGGAACTACTTTTACTGGCTCAAAAACTCTTCCGTTATGGACATATATTGTTAAATTAGCCATTTCAGGGACAATTATTATTTCTCTTTTGTGTGTTCTTATATTCTTGCCGTTTTCAGTGTACTTTTTGCATTTTGCAACAAACCTTTCAATTAGGTCGCTATTTCTTAATATAGTTCTCCTTTCTCTTGAAGGAAGCAATTTAGCAAATTCTCTTACATCTAGCTTTTTCAATTCTTCAAGGTTTTTTCCCCTGTATATAAATTCCTTTTTCTTTTCAATTATATCTTCTGCCATATTATTTTCCTCCTCCTTTCTTAACTCCAGTTCTTCTTGCTCTTATGCTTCCGACATTTGCTCCTGGAGGTGCATTTCTTTTAGGTATCTTTCCAAGGCCACCATGAGCTAAGTTCTTTCCTCTTCCAGATCCAAATGGATGATCTATTGCATTCACTTTAACAGCAGATGTTCTAGGCCATAATTTGCTTTTTGTTCTCTTAATATAAAACATTTTGCCAGCTTTTAATACAGGTTTATCTTTTCTTCCGCTACCGGCAATTACTCCTATTGTTGCCCTGCATTCATCATTAAATGTTTTCTCTTGTTTTGAAGGCATTAAAATAGTAACACTCCCAAAATCTTTTTTAGTAACCATCGCCGATCCTCCAGCAGTTCTTATAAACCTTCCTCCATCTCCAGACCTGGATTCAATATTAAACACTTGGGATTTAGTAGGTATATCTTTAAGTTTCAAAATGCTTCCAGTTTTGGCTTCAGGATCATTATCAACTAAAATTTTTTGGCCCTCATATAAACCTTGAGCAGAAGGGTTATAAAATACTTCATTTCCTAATTTTATTTTTGCTAATGGAGATGAATGGCCTCCAGAATGAATAAGCTTTAATACTTCTCCTTCTCCACTTATTCCTTGCTTTGGATAGCCTATTTGGTATGAAAATGCTTTCCTTCTAACTCTGTATGTTAGGCTTCCATGCCCTCGTGCCTGTTGTATTATTGTTTTTCCCATTTTAAGCTGTTAATCCTAAAAATTTTCTAAATGCTTCCTCATTAAAATCTCCAAATTGTACTGGTGCTGATGAAAAAGGAGAATGTGTTATAATACCTTCTTCATTTTGAATCATAAAATGTGAGTTAACAAAACAATTAGAAGAGTTATCATCATTAACAAATATATAATAACTGCCAATTTTTTTATAATATTTTGCACTAACAATATCTTTTTTAGGAAATAATTCTATTCTATATTCTTTTCCTTCTTCTAATTTAATTTGTTTTAATCTTTCCATTTTAAATCATGCCTAATTTAGTTGCAATATCAATTGCAGGATTTTTCCTGTTTAATTTAACATAAGCAATTTTATTTGGCCCTTTATTTAAGATATTAACTTTTTCTACTTTGACATTGAATATTTTTTCAACTTCTTTTTTTATTTTTGTTCTAGTATCTTTAGAATCAACTTGGAATACAATTACATTTTCAAGTTCAATAAGCCTTATTGCCTTTTCAGTTGTCAGTGGTTTCTTTATCATTTTATTTTTTATTTGTAATATTTAAGTGTGAAGGAATTTTAAATTGAGTATATTCCGGAAATAGATTTTTTCCATCAATTAATCTTGAAAAGCATTCTCCGCCAAGTTTGGCATCTTCTAAAGCATTATGCGCTTTTCTATTATCTTCCATACCACAGAGGTTGAGAACATTCTTTAAATCCATTTTACTATACCCTTCACTAAATAAAAATTTCCCATTTATATTATGATAAATAGTCTGTGCAATTGAATGCAAATCAAAAGCTCTGTAATGAAAAGGCATTTTTAGTCCATATTTCCTTGATTTTAAAGTTATCATTGCAACATCAAATTGCGGGTTTTGTGAAGCTAAATTTTTCATATCTACTTTATCAAACCATTTAAAAAATTTTGATAATAGTTCTTTCTGAGGCTGTTTTTTATTATCTCTCAATTCTAATTCTGTCTTGCCAATAACTTCTAGAACAGGCTTATTTCCAGCATTTATAATTTCATCTTCATCATCTATTCTTGATTCTTCTAAGAAGTAATTTTTAGGGTTGTTAAGATCAATAGCACCAATCTGCCAAATGCCACATCTTACGAGATCAACGCCGCTAGTTTCTATATCTATAAATACAGGTTTCATTTCCCTTTCTCCTTAACGCTTATTTTATTTAAATTTTCCAAGTCTTTAATGGCATTTTCAGTGTAAACTGTTAACCTTCCAAGCGGATAAAGATCTTTGAGTTCAATATCATCAACTTTTTTGCTTTCAACGAATTTTGTTTTTATCTTTTCATTATTTCCTGTAATAATCAGGAGTTTCAAGGATGATAAATTGCCAAGAATCTTTTTTAAGCTTGCATTTAACTGCCCGGTTTTTAATTCAGTTATTTTTGATTCAACAACAATTGGAAGCTTTCCTATTTCTATTTTAGAATTATCTGAAATTCTTTTATATCTTCTTTTTACCAAATCCTCTTTAGCTGTTGAAGAAATAGCCGAGGTTAAAGCAATATTATACTCTTTTTTGTTTATTTTTTTATTTTTTAGAAAATGTGCTATTTTTGGTGGATGAGCTCTTCTTCCGCCTCTTGTCCCAGAAACTTCAGCGCCAATCCAGTAAAACTGCGTTCCTCTTCTCCACATTGTTTTTCTTGGTATTCTTGAAATGCCCCTTCCATAATGGCTTCTCCATTTATGCCTTATATGCCTTATAACTCCCGATGCTGAATGTTTTTTTCCAGCTTCAAGCTCAGGTGAATATGGCTGTATTATTTTTTCAGCTTCAAATGTTTTCTGTACAATATCTTCCCTTATTTTTTCAGAGAACAAGCTGGGTAAGTCAATGTCTTTAATTTTCTTTCCATCAATTGATAATATTTCTGTTTTCATTTTGTTTATTTTTTATATTTTTTGGGAACCTTTTTTTAAAAGGTTCACCTTAATTCAATTAGATCAAAATTCTTCTTCTCCTGATATTTAGTTTTTCTTAAAGTATGGGTTATAATAATTGGCCTTTTTACAACTCCATGCACACTGCCTCTTAAAACAATGTAATCTGTTTTTATATTTCCAAAATGCTTGAACCCGCTTGAAGGATTTATATTTTTTTCAGAAATATTTCCAAAGTCTATAATTTTATTGTTGTAAGCAACTCTTGTAAAAAATCCTAATTGCCCAGATTGGGGCGTTCTGAAGGTAACTCTTGCAGGATGCCATGGCCCAAGGCTTCCAGGCCTCCTTACTCCTTTTTCAGCTTTATGTTGCCTTAATCCTATTCCAAATCTTTTCACCGCTCCCTGATAACCCTTTCCTTTTGTTACAGCATGTATATCAACCATCTGCATTTTTCCAAATACTTCAGAAATTTTTATTTCTTTGTTAAGATGCTCTTTAACAAATATTAATTTTTCATCTAAATTTCCACTAATAGCGAGTTCAATAACATCTGGCTTATGTTTTAATCCAGTTTTACTGATTGTTGAATATACAATAATTCTTATGTCATCATAATCTTTTATAGTGTCTAATTTTTTTTGAGTTTTATTATCAGTTTTTGAAATTTTAACAAGTTTTTTTACTTCTTTGTCTACATAAATATTTGAAGAAAGAATTTCAGTAAGTGTTTTTTTATTTTTATAAAATCTTACAGAAAAAATCTTTAAAGGAGGGCATTCAAGAATTGTTACGGGAAAAACAATTCTTTTATTTTTTGTCATAGAATCAGGAGTATTGTCTTTTGCATAGGCGCTCATCATGCCGACTTTATAGCAAATAAAACCAAGGATTTTTTTGTCCTGATTTTTTAAAGAAATAGCCTCCCAGTTCACACTAGGAATAATTTTTTTTGCCCGCTTTCGCGGCCAGTATTGCAGACTTCCTCTACGAGGTCTCGATAATTTTGCCATTTTTTAAATACAAAGGTATTCATTACCATTTTATCTCCCTTTAACTAAGGATCACTATAAAAACTTGTTGCATTTTTATAGTATAATTTATTCAGAAAAAATGCGTTTATAAAGGTTGTCTTTTGCATGTTTTTATGAAGAACATGGTCGATTAGGCTTCAAATTTTATTTCCTTTAATGTTTCCCTGCCGTCAATGTCTATTTTCCTTATAATCTTCCCTTTTCTTATTGCCATTTCTCTCATTTTCGCAGGATCTTTTTCATTTTTTGGAATATCAATATCAGTTATAATAAAATCATGCCTTATGAATATTTTTTTAATACTTTCAAAATTCGTAACATCAAAAAGAAGATCCCTCACTAATTCTATATCTAAGGTTTTTAGTTTGCAAAAATCTGCTGAAGGAGCTTTATCTGAAGAGGTGCTTGGCTTTGCAGACTTTGGAGCTTTTGCCTTTATTTTCAATTCAGTATCTCCAGCAGAAAAAGATAATCCAATAAAAGAAGTTGAGAATTTATCACAAATTCCCAAAATTTCCTCCTTGCTTAATTCATGATTAATTATATACTGTTTCACTCCCATAAACTGCTTTATATTATCAAATTCTAACTGGCCCTTTAGGTCTCTTGTAGATACAATAACTCCTGTAACTTTAGTTTTCTCTCCATTTTTAAGTTTTTCAGCCGCACTTCTTACAAGCTCATTGGCATATTCATAAGTTGTCCCTATAGAAAATCTATTGCCGATTTTATTTACAGAAACCAATGCCTTGTCTCTGAATTCGCCTTTGCTGAATTTTTGAAATTGCATATGAACGAGATTGTCAGTTTTTCCATCAAAAACCTTTTTTATAAATGAATCCATCATTATAATCTTGAATTTAGATTTATAAATATTTGGTAAGAGTTATTTTAGATATTATAGAATTAAGATGGTTAAGTATGATAAATGTAAAATTTTTCATGCGAAAAATTTATTATTGTGCAATTTTCAAAATAAAGTAATCTAAATTAGTGTAAAATATAAGATTTTAAAGGCATTATTCCCGGTTTATGCAGGTTTATTTATAAGTTTATTTTTAATATTAAAAGTCAGTAAGTTATAAGCAAAACATTACAAAGTTTTATATATATCACAGTATACATAAAGTTATGGTTGATGAAAAGCTTGTAAAACAATTTATTGCCGGAATTTTTATATTAATTCTATTAGTATTTACTTTTTTGATTATAAGGCCGATATTTATGTCAATAATTTTAGGCCTTATTTTGGCATATGCTTGTTATCCAATTCATAAGAGATTATCATTAAAAATAAAAAATAAAACTCTCTCTGCTGCAATAACTGGAATAATGGTATTAGGTGTTTTATTGGGTATTCTATGGTTTTCAATTCCTCCTTTGATTAACCAGATTTTTGATGCATATGTCGGATTGCAGACATTTGATACTCTAGGATTATTGAAAAAATTATTCCCCCCATTTTTTTCTTCGCCGCAAGTGTCAGCTAATTTTGCTGCAGCATATAACAATTTTGTCTCAAATTCAGCTAAGATTAGCTTAGAAAAACTTACAAATATTCTGGTTAATCTTCCTTCACTTGCATTAAAAGCACTTGTTGTGCTAATAACCTTTTTCTATGGATTAAGAGATGGAGATAAGCTGATAAATCTCTTGAAAGACTCGCTTCCCTTTAATAAATCCACAACAAATAGATTTATTCAAAAATCAAAAGATGTTACTTTCTCAGTTGTTTATGGCCGGGTTGTTATTGGGATAGCTGTAGGTATCCTTGCAGGAATAGGATTTTTTATTGCAGGTGTAAAGAGCGCTTTGCTTCTTTCTTTCTTGGCAATTATTGCTAGTATTATTCCAATGATTGGTCCTTGGGCAATCTGGATTCCAGTTGTAGTAAGTTTGTTTGTTGCAGGACATACAACTTCAGCCATATTTCTTTTATTTTACTCAATCATATTTGTAACTGTTTTTGAGAATATTGCAACTCCACTTCTTGTTTCAAAAAGATCAAAACTTCCAACATCTTTAACACTTTTAGGCATTATTGGAGGAATAATAGTATTTGGCATTTTTGGTATCTTGCTTGGTCCGCTTGTTGTTGCTTATCTTGTAGTTTTATTTGAGATCTATTTGGAGGAAAGTGTTAATAAAAGCCAATAAGATTATAAACAACTTATAAAAACCCTTATTTCTTCTTCTACATAATAAATTCATTATTGATTGTTATAAAAAGAGATGAAGCTTAAAGTAAAATCCTCCGGATTATCAGCAGGAAGGCCTATTGCTATAATTAATGAAACCGATGCTAAAATTCTTGGTGTGAGGGTAGATGAGAGAATAATTATTAATTCCAGGCATGGGAAACTTATTTCTCTTTTTGATTTATCTTCTAACATAGCTGAGAAAGGGCATATTGTTCTTTCAAAAGAAATAATTGATTTTCTTAAGATAAAGAATAATGAGTTTGTTGAAATTTCTCTAGCTAAGGCGACACAAAGCGACAATCAGATTATTAATAAAAAACTTCTTGGAGAGAAATTAAATGAAAAGGAGATTTATCAGATAGTGAAAGATATTGTTGATAATGCGCTTCCAGAAACTGAAATTGCATTTTTCATTTCAGCCATATATGAACGAGGAATGGATATAAATGAGATAACTTGGCTGACAAAAGCAATATTTAATACAGGGAAAAAATTGAATCTTAATTTAAAAAATAAGTTAATTGTAGATAAACACAGCATTGGAGGCATTGCGGGAAACAGAACAACTCCAATTGTTGTCTCAATATGTGCTGCAGCAGGACTAATCATGCCAAAAACATCTTCAAGGGCAATTACTTCTGCAGCCGGAACAGCTGATGTTATAGAGGCCATTTGCAAAGTTAACTTTACTAAAGAGGAAATTGAAAAAATAGTCAGAAAAACAAATGCCTGTATGGTCTGGGGAGGGGCTTTGGGTTTTGCTCCTGCAGATGATAAAATAATCCGAGTTGAAAACCTTATTAGTATTGATCCCGAGCCAAATTTAATTGCATCAATACTTGCAAAAAAACTTTCAGTGGGCAGTAAGTATGTTTTGATAGATATTCCATACGGAAAATATGCAAAAGTCAATAAAAAACAGGCGCTTAACTTAAAAGATAAATTCGAGACAATTGGGAAAAGATTTAATCTTAAAATTAAGTGCGTTATAACTAACGGCTCTCAACCTATAGGCCATGGAATAGGGCCGATATTGGAATTAAGAGACATTATTTCTATTTTGAAAAACCAAATAGACCGCCCTAAAGATTTGAGGAAAAAAGCAGTTTTTCTTGCTGGAGAAATTTTAGAATTATGCAATAAAGCTAAGAAAGGCAATGGCTATAAACTGGCTGAAGAAATATTAAATTCAGGTAAGGCATTTGATAAATTTAAGGAGATTGTTGAAGCGCAGAAAGGAAGTATTTCAAAAAATAAGTTAACTCTAGCCAAGTTTTCTCATATAATTTATGCAGAAAAAAATGCAAAAATTATGGAAATAGACAATAAAAGAATAAATCTTCTTGCAAGAGTTGCCGGCTCTCCGAATGATAAGAAGGCAGGCCTTTATCTTTTTAAGCATCTTGGAGAAAAAATAAAAAAGGGAGAGAAGATATTGACAATTTATTCATCATCAGATAAAAAGCTGAAAGATGCTGTTGATTTTTACAAGAAGAATAAAGTTATAATTGTGAAATAGGCAAATTATATGGAATTTAATGGCGATAATTATAATAAATTTTAAATTTAATTGACACCTATAAAAAATTAGGCTGAGTTATGGTATGATTTCAGAATTAAAGGAAGATTCATAAAAGAAAACCTTGGCATTTAAAAGGAAGTTATTATAGAAGAAACCTTGGTGTCTTCTATTCTTGAATCACTACAATAATAAATTTTTCTATGTGAAAAATTTAACATAACTTTTAATGAGCATTATGTAAGTTTGGTTAATTAATTATATTTTATCAATGAATATCAATCGCTTACTCCATATAAATTAAGCAAAGTTATGGCATGATTTCAAAATAATTTTATAGAATATTAATATACAGATATTTGAAAAAAATATTAATTTTTTTCATTCCCATTATACATATAATAATGTATCTCTTTCAAAAAATCAACTTCCCTTTTTTTTATCCCCTTTCTATCTTTTTTAACTTTATCTATTAGCGCTCCTACTTGCATCCCACTCACTACCTTTGGCAGGATAACATAATCCGCGCCTCTTTTGTATAATTCCAAGGCTTCATGAATCCTGTCTGCAACAACAATAATTATTGCCTTAGAGTTTATTTTCTTAATTTTTTCTATTAAATTCATATTATCTTCCATGTCAGGTATAGTGCTTATAATTATTTCCGGCTTCATCATTGATAGTTTTTTTATAATTTCAGGATTTGCATAATCTCCGTACATGCACGGTATCTTTTTCTGAATCAATGAATGAATTATTTCAGGATTAAAATCAATAATTAAAAGTTCATTTTTAATTGAAGAGAATTTCTTAAGAATCATTGTTCCCATTCTATGGCATCCGAAGATAATTATTTTTTTTCTGTCAATAATCCCGTAATTTAATTCCTCTTTCCTTGCTGGAAGCCTATCAAATATTTTTGCAGGAACTGAAAATATTTTATACAATCTTGATTCATACTTGACAAAATAACCTGTCAAAGACATAGTTATTATTGTTACAAATACAAGAATGCTGAATATATTCTGGCTTATTTGGTTTAATACAAGGGCTTGCGTTAGGAGTATTAATGCAAATTCACTTGACTGTCCTAAATAATTTCCTGACAGGAAAGCAGTTCTATTAGTATACCCAAAAATTCTAATAAGCATTATAATAATTAATGGTTTTATTACCATAATTAAAAAGATTAAAATTGCAAATAACCATACATAGGATTTTGAGATCCATACTAACTGCATACCCAAAGAAACAAAAAGTATTGCCCCAAAGAAATCTCTTAAGGGATTTATTCTTCCTTTAATATCTGTTTTAAATTCAGTATTTGCAAGAACAACTCCTGCGAAAAAACTGCCAATTACCAAAGACAAACCAAATGAATAAGCTGCAATTGAGAAAATGAATAGAAATCCCAGGGAAATGATAAGAATTAACTCGCTTGATTTAGCAGATATTTTTAATATTGGTTTGGAAATTTTTGCAAGTATTAATGCAAAAACAACAAATAATATTGCTTTCAAAAGAGATAAGCTTATTGTTGTTAAAGTAAGGCTTGTGGTCATAACTGTAAGAGCAATTATTGCTGCAACATCCTGGATAAGAAGAATTCCAACAATAAGTCTTCCATGAAGGGAATTAATTTCTTCTTTATCAGCAAGCAATTTTATTACAACCATTGTGCTGCTGAAAGCAACAACAAGCGAAGCATAAATAAGCTCAGTACTCTTTAGTTTCCATGAGAGAAATATTGCTACTGCAATAATTGAAACAATAATCATCTGCCATATTCCGGCAAATATGGCTGTTTTTCCAACCTTCTTCAGATTTCTGAAATCAATGTCTAATCCTGCAAAAAATAATAAGAAAGCAACTCCAATCTCAGAGAGAGCTAATACAACGTCACTGCTTTTAATTAATCCCAAAGCCAGTGGCCCTAAAATAATGCCTGCAATTACATAAGCAGGAATTCTTGGCTGTCTAATAATTCTGAAGATAAATGCAAGTATGCCAGCAACAATAATCATTATGCCTATTTCAAAAAGTATAAGCAGGTTCCCAGGAGTATTTGGCAACAAAGTCTCTATTAAAAACACCATCTAGTTATTTCATCTCTTTTAATTTTGATTAATATATTGATTAAAAATATAGCTTTTCTGGATATAAAAATCTATTGTAGAATAAATTATCTCATCTAAGAAAATACGCCGACACCCAGCCCCCGAAGAAAGTCATGAACTGGTTTATTTGTCAGGCACACAACTTTTTCTATACGCCGACGCCCGGAATCGAACCGGGAAACCCGTAAGGGTCCCGCTTGCTTAGTCTTATTTCTTTAAAAAAGAACTCAAGGCGGGTCGAGTACCATTGTCGCACGTCGGCATGATTATTTAATACTTTAAGACTTTTTAAAGATTAATACTTTAACTGGAGTTGCCGACTTTTGCTTATAAATACCACAATTTGCCTTATTATTCGAGGCTAAAAACGCTACAAAATAATACAAAATTGGATGAAAAGTTCGTATAAATGTTCATAAAGTCTAAATTTTCTTAATTTTATAGACGATAGATTTTATTTAAAAGGATTTCTCAGCAACTCTACTACTTTAAGTTATTTATAGTCGAAATAGGCAATACCTTATTCAAAATAATTAAAGGAATATGATGATAATAAGTATTGTAGGGTAGTTGTTGCTGACACGAGAAGAATAATGCCTATAAATAGACTTAGTACTACTAGGAAAATTATTTTTCTCTTTTCGTGTTTTTGTGAATTTTGGTATTTCATTAGTTAAATAGTTAGACGAGTAACAAATATTGTAAATATGTATAAAATTAGAGTAAAAAGAATTATTAATAAGAATGAAATTATATAAAATATTTTAACTAATATTATTGCTTTTTTCTTATATATATAATTTATTATAAAATCAAAAATTATACCAGATATAAAGTATATTAAAAAAACAAAAAATATTTCTTTATAAAATGTAATAAAAAATCTCTTCTCGTCTGTTATTAAAATAATTAAAGCTATATATGTTAAAAAAAGTATTATATTAGCCATAATATAATAAAATTTATCTTTATAATTTTTTCTTTTTGTATTTTTTGATAATTTTTTTTTGTTATTCATTTTAAATTTGAATTTGGGAGGTGATATCATGCCACCAAGTCTCAATTGACGAGTAACTTTAATCATTTAGAAATTTACTTAATGACAGATTATAAGCTTTATTGTAATTTTAGAATTAGCATTAAAAAATGTCAGCTTAGCTATCACTATCAGAAGTTTATCGTTTATTTAGATAAAATATAAAAATCTAAAATCATCCAAATAGTGACGATAAACCTTCAGCCGCAGCTGACATTTTTTCTTCTTCTTTCTTTTCTTCTTTCTTATGCTCTCCTGTCTGCCCTGAGACTCCAGGTGATGGAGCTGCTGCCATTAAAGTAGCGCTTTCCAGTTCCTTGTCTATATCCACTCCATTAAGGCTTGCAACAAGAACTTTTACCTTCCCGTCGTCAACACTTGCTCCAGTAGCTGAAACTACTTTTTTCAAGTTAGCTTCATTAACTTCCTGGTGGAGTTTGTGCAATAACAAAGCTCCGTATATATATTCCATTTTATTCTTTTGTTTCCTCTGATTTAGTTTCTGTTTGAGGAATATTAACTATAGATTCTAAAACTCTTTCATGGCTTGCAGCTTTTGCAAGCAAGAACCCAATAGTATCTTCTGAAATATAGTTTATTGAAACAGCAAAAGCCTTTGCTTTTGCAAAATAATTCTTTAATATATTTAGAGTCTCTTTTTTGTCAATTACAAGAGATGTGTAAATCTTATTTGACTGAGAATCATAAGCAACCAAAGGTATAAAGCCTACTGAAAAAGGCAGGATATTTAATTTTCCCATGATATTTGTTGCAGCCTCGCTAATTGCCTGGCCTTTTTTAACAATAGTCTTTGCCTCTTTAATTTCAATCTTTCCGCTCTTAATTTCAATTTTTAATCCTAATGCTCCAAGCTCGCTTACAACAGGTCCTGCAACTAATTCTGTCGGTCCTGGCTCAATGTTAATATCCATTTCAGCAATCTGCCCAACTTTTGCTTTTACAGGGCTTTTGCTTTCTGCTAGCTTTCCTGCCAGATCAAAAGTATCCATTTGTGAGATTAAAATAGCATTGTCTTCTTTAATATGGTCTTTTAACTGATGAATCTCCTGTTTTTTTGAAAATTCTATAGCTCTTGTTGTGATATTTTTCTTGGCAACAATGAAAAATACTTCTTTTTCAAGACTTTTTTTTATTTTTTGAAATTGTTTTGTTGGCAGGCCTTTAATAGAAGCAAACATTATTGTTTTATTATTATCTACCAACTCTGCTAGTTTTTTTACCTGTTGCAATTTGTATTTTGCAGGAGCTCTCTTTGCAGCCTCTTTACTATTTGACTTTGAATTTTTTTTGCTTGCCATTTTTATCATTACATCTCCACCTTTACAGGCTTTCCCATTGTTAATTTAATCATAACTGATCTTATCTGCTCTTTTTTATTTGGCAGTTCATTCAATACTGCCTGATAAATTGATTTTATATTTTCTATAATATCTCCATCTTTCATATTTTCCTTGCCGACAATAATTTTTATAGAAGGTTCCTTTGCCTGAACCCTTGTGACATTATTTATTTTTTCAATAAGACTGCTGATATCTTTTTCATTTTCACTAACAAGTATTCCAAGTTTTGGCGACGGCATTTTTCCTGCCGGTCCTAAAACTCTTCCAAAAGTTGTAGCTACTGAGGGCATATTTGGAGCAGAAGCAATAAAAAAGTCATAGTCTTTAATCAACTTTTTTAATTTTTTCTTGTCATTATACCTTGAGAATTCTGCTTTTGGAATTGTATTTATTAAATTTGTTTTTGATTCAATAAACCCGCATATTCTCTTGTCTTTTATTCTATGGGGCAATGTTGCAAAGAGGTTAATTGTATTCTTTTTAACATCAAATTTTTTTAGATTTATAATCAAGTCTATGCTTTGCTCAAATTTTCTTTTCTCTTGTTTTCTAATCTCTAATAAAGCTTCTTCAAGTTTCATTTTTTAACCTTGTTTCCTTTATATCTTCTACCTATGCATTATATGTTCAGAAAATGAACAATAATGATGTAGTGTGATAATAAAATTCTATAGAAATGTGGTTTAAAAATCTATTGTTTTTCTGGGATTTTTGCACAAACACTTGATATTAAATATAAATAAGGAACATGATAAAAATAAGAAAGTTTAAATATTAATATCTTTCTTAGATTTTATGGAAAATGCAGAAAAACCAGTTAAGAGAAGATTTAATCTAACTTCGATTCTTGTAGGGGTAGCTATAGGTATTGTAGGCACAAATATTGGGAGCTATGTGTCTACATATAAACTAGAACAACCTAAAGTAACAAAAACTATCTATCAAGATTATCAAGTTCAAATTAATAAATATCCATACAGAACTGTCGTAATAATGGAAAATACTAAAACTCCAGTTAAAATTCATGGAGAAGATCGGGGTAATAATGGTTCAATAGATTTTGCTGAGAATATTATGGGTTTTCCTGGCACAGGTTCTGATCAAAAAGTTTTACAAGAAACTTATGATGCCCTAAGGAAAAAGTAATTTTATTTAAACGCTTCATAAGGTGATACAAATATATCTGCTACAAAAATACCTTCTCCAGATAATACATTTGCACTATGTCTTAATCCTTTGGGAATATAGACACTTGCGGGAGACTTAACAATATAAACTTCATCTTCTATTTGTATACGATAAACTAACTTTCCTCTTTCAGATAGAATTAAATTTATCTCATCATATTTATGCTTATGTAATTCTGTGTAATTTCTAAATTTTTTAGGAATCTTTTTAATAATATGGGCGGTAATTTTAACACCTTTCTGGTTTATTTTTCTTTTTTCAAACATCTCCCATCTTTTTAATGGCGCCTTTTCTTTATTATGGAAGGCTACATTTTGTAGTGGTTTTGCAACCCCTTTATTTATTAAATATGAATATTTTTTCATTTTTCTAATTTTTTTCCAGTTCCTTCAAATATTCCTTAACTCTTTCTATGCTTGGCTGGACAAGAAGTTTTTCAATTTTCTGCTCAAATAAAGTATGCAATGGCTCAAATTCAGAAATATAATACAAGTTATTCTGCTTGTCGATTATCATTATATCTCTAAGTCTTTTTAACTGTCTCCTTATATTGCTTTCCGCAATTCCTTTTAACTCTAAATTATGGCTTTTTCTTAGCTCTTCAACTTTCTCTTTTACTTGATCAGAATTCAGCTTATTTTTCTTCTCTCTTTCATTTATCAGCACCATTAGCACATCAACAACAACATCTCTTGAATCTCCGGGTTGCAATAAACCAAGAGATAGGCAGATTTTCTTAACAAGCTGCCTTTTATCAATATTATACGGCTTTTCGTATTTTCTTAAAATAATTTCGCTTAACGGAATATCTTTTGCCATTATTAGTATATAGTTTAATAGATATAAAACCTTATAAATATAATCATTCAGTTAAATATATGAATATTTTGAAAAGGAGAGTTCATAAAGAGAAACCTTGGTTATTTAAGGAAGTTATTATAGAAGAAAACTTGGTGTCTTCTATGTTTGATAAAGAAAACCTTGGTTGTCTTTATTTTTTATAATGGAATTGGTAGCATTATTAAGCTCTGGAAAAGGAACATGGGCTCAGGTCTCTGGCTTGATTAAATATGGTGAATGGGATAAGATAATTGTTATTGGCGGAGATTTTGCCAAGGAATTTAAGGCAGATAAAAAATTTGAATTTATAAAAATTAATCAGGATAGCAAGCTTCTTGAACTAAAAAAAGAAATTTCCGATAAGCTAAAAGGAAAAATAAATGGCACTGAGGCAGCATTAAGCATTGCTTCTGGAGATGGCAAGGAACATATGGCTTTGATTTCAGCATTATTATCTTTGCCTGTAGGAGTTAGATTCGTTGCTTTAACCAAAGACGGAATAGTTTATCTGTAAAATAATATATTAAAGTAAAAATAAAATAATAAAAATAGAATAAGAAAGTTAAATTATAAAATAAAAAAATAAAAATCACTTAGAATATTTATCTCTTTTTTTTCTTTTTTGCCATTGTTTAGTTTTAGACTGTTTTGCCAGTCTTCCTCTTTTTTAATTTATTATATTAATCAGTAAATATGATTTATATACCTTTCTATTTTTATAAATTTCTATGAAAAATAAATATTTTAGAAGTTTAATTTACAAAAAATAAATGGATAATTAAGGAGATTATATTAAAATTTTATTATTATAATTTAACCATATAATAAATCAATACTAAATCATGCCAAATTTTTCTTTAATGAAAAATTTTTATTGTAGTGATTCAAGATTTTTTTGAAATAATGTAATATTTCTTCCTAATTTTTACGTTATAACTACTAGTTTTAAAATATTTTTATTTATGTCCATTGGAAATTTATATCATAAGTTAAAAAGTTGAGAAAAACCAGAATATCATTATCACTCCCAATGCAAGAAGAAGAATCCATGTAACAAACTTAAATGCTTTTTGTGCTTTATCATCTGATTTTGTAAAGTGCAGCACAGTTAGGTAAAATACTCTTCCTCCGTCGAATAATCCCAATGGAAGCATATTAACAAGGGCAACACTAATATTAATAAAAATCATCCACCATAACAAATCATAAATAAAATCTGTTAAATCTGTATTAAATCTGCTTTCATAATAAGTTCCAGGCTCTTTAATTATATTCAGAACATAATATATTTTTCCTTTTATTCCGCTTGTGCTCGGATTTAATAGTAACACTCCAATAGCTGGTTCTCCCCTCTGGTTTTGTACAAGAGTTAAACTATATTCTTTTATAACTTTATTTTGATCTTTAGTTTTTATAGTTATTTTATCTCCTGGCTTATATTTTAGAAGTTCCTCTCTAAAATCAGCTATATTGCTTATCTTTTGCCCGTTAAATTCAATAATTGCCCCGCTTAATCCCGCGTTTACTGCAGGAAGATCATCATAAACCCTTACAATAGAATCAATTTTATCAATATTTGCTGCAAAAAAAACATTATTCAAAAGATAACTTTTATGGCCAATATATATTTTTGTCAGGTTATTCTCGTTTGTTGTATTCAAATTTGCCAATATCCCTTGTGAATTTAGATTACTAACTTCTTTTCCATTTACCATAGTTACTTGAGACAAATTAATATCTGAAAATGGATATGCATTGAATATAGCTCCTGAAGGCACAAAGACCAGGTAAGAAAAAATAAAGAAAATAAATACAAATAAGATAGCAACTATTACATTTGCAAAAGTTCCAGCGGATAAAACAGCTAGTTGCTCTTTTATTGATTTTTTTTGCATTTGCTTTTCATCTGGCTCAACAAATGCTGCTAAAAAAGGGCCAAGAAAGCCAAATCCTGTTGATTTTACCTTAATTTTATGAAACCTTGCAAATATTCCGTGAGCAAATTCATGGCTTATTGCAACAACTGCTAATATTACAATCCAGTATGTAAAATAAAATGGCGGAAGAAAGTCAAGCTTGAAAATTTCCGGCAGATAAGGAACAAGAGGTATTACGGGAGGCACTTTTACAGTTCTAACAATGCTAGGATATTTAATGTATATATAGACAATCTGAAAAAATAAAAAAAGCATAACTGCCATAAGGGTATATCCACAGGCAATAGACACGTATTGCAACCAGTTAAGAGATTTTTTATATTTGACGCTAACTTTGTCAATAGCCATCATGCCAAATTTAGTTCTGTATAAATATAAAAGCCCCTCTCTCTTTAGGTTATGCTTTCTTGTATAAAGAAACCAAGCTACAAATGATGTGAATACTACTAAAAAAACTATATCGTATAATAAAAAACTCATTTTATTAGGTTAAATTAATTTTGGGAACCTTTTTGTTTCTAACAGGTTCATTTTTATCTGTCTTATTAAAGTAGGTTATTTTATAAAAGTTTGGAAAGATTACTTCTCTTTCTTAATTGCTCTAAATGCTTTTTTTCTGCACCTTCTACATCTTACTTTGCCTTCCAATATTTTTTTCGGCTCGACTTTAATTCTTGCTCCGCAGTTTTTGCATAAAAAAACATTCTTGAAAAGCCTGTTTTGTGCTGCTGGTAATTTTGCCATTTTTTGTTTTTATATGTTTATTTCGTTTATGAATATGCCAATATAATTGTTAATTAATAGTTTATCAGTAACTTTCTCATTTAAATTAGGTAAAGATATGGTGTGTTTAGCCGAATATAAATAATTTCTTTTTAGTTTTATTATTTTAAATAAGTTCATTTTATCTTTTAAAATTTTTATATCTTTATTTTGTTTAAGAGATTAAAGTATTCTTTTAATTACCTTAACATTCTCAATAACCCAATATTCTACTTGTATTCCTTCTTTTAAACCATCTGTTACTTCAAGTTCTATAGGTTTTAGAAGATCTATTGTTTCAAAACTTTCTAGATCCATTACATTAACATTTTTCTCTCCAACTGATAAAACCTGTGCTTTTCTTTTTTCAATCATTGGGACTTCAAATCTTTCATGACCCGGGCAGGCCATTACTCTTTTCTTGCCGTCGACAATTCCAACAGCTTCTAATCTAACTTTAGACGCCCCGTGTTTTCCTGTCTTGCTAATATCAATACTTTTTACAACACAAGCCTCTCCTTCAATCATTATTGTTGTTCCAATTCTTACAGCAGTAGCATCAATTAATTTATAAGCCATTATAAGCAAGAGAAAAATAGATTTATAAATCTTGGGTTTTATCAGATGTTGGTGTGAGTTATGTCAAACAATAATTTAATTACAGAGAAGAACAATTTTGTTGAGCTGGAATTTATAGGCAGAGTAAAAGACGGAGAAGTTTTTGATACAAATATAAATGAAGAAGCTAAAAAAATAGGCTTGGAAATAGAAAATAAACCATTTATTGTTTGTATTGGGCAAAAAATGGTTATTGAAGGGTTAGATAATGCTTTAGAAGATAAAGAGGTAAATAAAAAATATTCTATTGAATTGCAGCCAGAAGAAGCATTTGGTGAGAGAAATCCAAGTTTAATAAAATTGATGCCGATAAAATTATTCAAGGAAAAAAATATGAATGTTTATCCGGGATTAACTCTGTCGTTTGACAATATGATTGCAAAAGTAATTAGTGTTTCCGGAGGAAGAGTTTTAGTTGATTTTAACAATCCGGTAGCAGGAAAGGTAGTGATATATGAATTTACAATAAAAAGAAAAATAGAAGAGGTTAATGAAAAAATTAATGCGATTATTGATTATTTTCTAAGAAATAAGTTTGAATTTGAAATAAAAAATGATGAAAAAAAAGCAGTAATAATGTGTGAGAAAATGTTTGAATCTGTAATTCAAATGCTTAATAATCAGTTCAAGGATATTCTGGGATTGGAAATGGTTGTTAGTGAGAAAAAAGAGGAAACAGAAGAGAAAAAGGCAGAGAATAAAAGTGAGAATATTAAAAATTAAATGTAAAAATAAAGAGATTATCTTTAAGTAATAAATAAGGTTAAAATTTTTCTTGAGAAAAATTTATTATGGTGTTATTTCAGAATTATTTAAATATTAAGATTAATTATAGACATTATGTAAGTTTAACATAAAATTTTCATCTTTTATCAACCCAAGTTTTGTTGCTAAAATACCACAACAAACCTTATAAATCAATTTCTTGTCTTTAAATTATGGCTGCAGTCATTCAAAAAGTTGGTGAGGGTTACTCTGGAGAAGTTGACCCGGAATTGCTCGAGATTGATCGCGAATTAGAAGAGCTTCTTAAAAAGCAGACAGCTAAAATTAAAGTCATTGGCGTCGGTGGTGGAGGGAATAATACTTTGTCAAGGATCCATGAGATAGGTGTTAAAGGCGGTGAAATGATAGCGGTTAATACAGATGCTCAAGATTTACTTTATACTAATGCGGACAAAAAAATTCTTATAGGCAAAGAATTAACTCGTGGGATGGGTGCTGGAAGTAATCCTCAAATTGGTGAGGAAGCTGCTAAAGAAACAGAGCATGAGATAAAAAAGAGGCTAGAAAATTCTGATATGGTATTTATTACATGCGGGTTAGGAGGAGGGACTGGAACAGGTGCAGCCCCTGTAATAGCAGATCTTGCAAAAAGAGCAGGAGCTTTAGTTATAGGTGTTGTAACAATGCCGTTTACAATTGAAGGGGCAAAAAGAATCGAGAACGCAGTTAATGGCTTGGAAAAAATGGAAAGCATTGTTGATACTTTGATAGTTATTCCTAACGACAAGCTTCTTGAAATTGTTCCAGACTTGCCATTGCAGACGGCATTTAAAGTTGCTGATGAAATTTTAACTAATGCAGTTAAAGGAGTTGCAGAGCTGGTTACTAAAGCCGGGTTAGTTAATCTGGATTTTGCAGATGTTAAGACTATTATGTCTAATGGAGGAGTTTCTTTAATTGGAGTTGGCGAATCTGACTCTGCCCAGAGAGCTTATGAATCTGTTGAAAGAGCTTTGAATAATCCATTATTAGATGTAGATATTTCAAATGCTACAGGAGCTTTAGTAAATATTATCGGTGGTCCTGATTTAAGTCTTGAAGAATCAAAAGTAGTTATAGAAGAAATTGGAAAGCATTTAGGAGATAGTGCAAGGTTAATATGGGGAGCGCAAATTTCTCCAGATATGGAAAAAACAATGAGAGTTATGGTTATTGTTACAGGAGTAAGAAGCCCCCAAATTCTTGGAAGCGAAGTCAAACAGACAAAAGAAGAGAAAGTTCAAGGAGAGCTCTCAAATGAGCTTGGGATAAAATTTTTCCGATAATTTCTTAAAAATCAGTAAAACTTTTCTCGTCGGCAAATTATTAAATTTTTTTCAAAAGGAAAAGCCTTTTAAATAGTTTTTTATTAATTTAAAACATGGACGTACCTACAAAATTATTTTTGACAAAAGGAGTTGGAGTTCATAAAGATAGATTAGCATCATTTGAGCTCGCATTAAGAAATGCAGGTATAGAAAAATGTAATTTAGTTTACGTTTCTTCTATTCTGCCGCCAAATGTTAAAATGGTTTCAAGAGAAGAAGGAATGAAATCTCTAAAACCCGGTCAGATTACTTACTGTGTTATGGCAAGAAATGAAACCAATGAGCCAAATAGATTGATCAGTTCAGCAATAGGAATTGCAGTTCCAAAAGACAATGACCAGTATGGATATATTTCAGAACATCATAGCTATGGAGAAACTGCAAAAAAAGCAGGAGAGTATGCAGAAGACCTTGCAGCAACAATGCTTGCATCGACTCTTGGAATAGAATTTGATCCGGACAAAGCATGGGAAGAAAGAGAGCAGATTTACAAAGCAAGCGGTCATATATTCAAGACGACAAATAATGTCCAGTCTGCTGAAGGAAATAAAGACGGATTATGGACAACAACTATTTCAGTAGTTGTTTTCTGTGAGTAGAATTTTTCTGAAACTCAGTTAAATAAATTTAAATTTAAGTATATAATCTATAGAAAAATAGATTAAAACTCAGAAGTTATAGTGTGAAAATGAGATAAAAATATTTAATGAATCTATACAATACTAAATTTCTTTTTTGAGAAGAAATTTAACATAATTTAAAGCAAGTGATAATTATTTAAATTAAAAAAAGATTTATGGGTGATTATCAACAGGATGTTTGGTAACTTGAATTAATATCTATAAAAAATAGGAAGAGAGGAGGCATGTTTTCAGAACAATTTTGAAAATCTTGAATTATTACAATAACTTTCCATGATTTATTCGCTTGAGATAATTGATTATTAAATTATAATCAGACACTTTCATATAATAAGTTAGGTAAGGTTATTGTATGTTTTCAAAATGTTTAGCTAATATTGCAATATCTTTCCCTTATTTATATGGGTAATCGCTCTAGATTAATTTTTTGATTTCTAATCACAACTTTTAAATACACTCCAATTTTATCTAAATTATGGAAGAAAAAACAAGTAGCAAGTTTGGATTAAGCAATATTAAAGAGAAATCTGTTGGTTTCTTCAATAAATGTGTAAGGGTATGGCATGTTTTGAAAAAGCCAAGCAGAGAAGAATTTTTAACAGTTGCAAAAATTTCAGCATTGGGAATTTTAGCTATAGGCTTGGTTGGATTTTTAATTTCTTTGATTATGAAGCTTACTGTGAATAGATAAAATCTAATTAACTTTCTGCATAGCCAATTAAGTTTTCCCAACCAAAAACTTAATAAACCATCAGTTACATTTAAAAATACTACTTCTTGGAGTATTAGAGGTAGCGAGAGATTTTATAAAAAAATAAAAACTAAAATAAAATGATATTTGTTATAAAAGTCACGACGAACAAAGAAGAAAAAGTAATGGATATGATCTCAGATCATATTGTTAAGAAAGGAATTAACATTTATGCAGTTGCAAAACCGCAGGGTTTAAGGGGATATATTATTCTGGAAGCCGCTGACAGAGATTCTGCTGAAGATGCTTGTTTTAATTTGCCTTATGTTAAAGGAATAATCGGGAAAACAATTTCTTATGATGAAGTAAAAAATATGCTTGAGCCGAATATAGAGGCAATTAATATTGAAAAAGAAGATATTGTTGAAATTCTTTCAGAGCCATTTAAAAAAGAAAAAGCGAAAGTTTTAAGAGTAGACAAACAGAAAGGAGAAGTAGTTGTTAGCTTGCTTGGAGCTGTTGTACAGATTCCGGTAACAATTAAAATAGAAAATGTTAAGGTTGTCAGAAGAGGAAAAGATGAAGAAAATGCAGGGGAGGAAACTGATGAGTAAAATGAAAAATGATAATTTGGTTGCTGGATGCCTAAAATTAAATGAAAGGAGAGTTCATAAAGAGAAACCTTGGTTATTAAAAGGAAAGTTTGATAAAGAAAACCTTGGTTGTCTTTATTTTTTATAATGAAAGTAGGATTACTAGTTGACGGCGGAGCAATGGCTCCCGGGCCGGCTTTGGCGCAAAAACTAGGCCCTTTAGGAATTGATATTGGGAAAGTTATTGCTGATGTAAATAAAGCAACAATGTCTTTCAAAGGCACTAAAGTTCCGGTTGAATTAGATGTTGATATTTCTAAAAAAACATATATAATATCTGTTTCAACTCCTCCGATTCCGGAATTGCTGAAAAAAGAACTAGGTGCTGAAAAAGGCTCTGGAGATCATAAAAATAATCAAATTGGAAACCTGGCTATTGAGCAGGTGATTAAAGTCGCAAAAACAAAACTTCCGGGAATGCTTGAAAAAAATCTTAAAAATGCTGTGAAAACAGTTGTTGGAAGTTGTGTTAGTATTGGAGTATTAATTGAGAATAAACCTGCTAAACAAGTAGCTATTGAAGTTCAAGAAGGTATTTATGATAAAGAAATAGCTGGAGAAAAAACAGAAGTTTCTCCTGAAAAAAGAAAAGCTTTGGATAAATATTTCTCCGATATAAAATCAAAGCAGGAAGCATTGAAGAAAAAAGCTGAAGAAGAGAAAGCTCTTGCAGAGCAGGAAAAAACAAAAGAAGCTGCAGCAAAGCCTGCAGAAGCTGAAACAAAAGAAGCTAAAGATGCTGGAGCAAAACCAGCTGCAGGAAAAGAAGCTGCAAAGACCGCGGCTAAACCTGCTGCAAAAAAGGAAGCGAAGAAATAATTCTATAGATGTTATTTTATATTGCAAAGATTTATTAAACAAGTTTTTATTGTTTTTTGTAAGGGGTCGTGGGCCAACCTGGTAAGCTTCCTGCTTTGGGAGCAGGCGATCTGAGTTCAAATCTCAGCGACCCCATTTATATGAATAAAAAAGAGATTTTAGCTAAACTTCATGCATATGTTTCATCAGATGGAATTATTGACACTTGGAAGTCTAAAGATCTGCATGGTAAAAAAATAAGAATAAGAAAGATGTTTAGAGTTAGATTTTATAATAATGAAAAGACTTTAATTAATGATTTTATTGATCTGGTAAAGAAAGTTTATTCCGATTCAAAACATATAAGATATTCTGAAAAAAGATATGAAGTCGAAGTCAGGGGACAAATAATTTCTAAGAATATCTTAAGTTTAGGGAGAGTTGGGACTAAAGATTGGGAATTTCCAATATGTCTTACAAATAAACAAAAAATGTTATAGATAAGGTCATTTGCTGATTGTGATGGGACTGTTAATAACTCAAACTATGATAGATATGTTGCAATAGATTCTATAAATTTTGATGGTTTAAAACAAATATCCGATAAATTAAATGAATTTGGAATTTTTAATCGTATTTATAAAGTTCAATATAAAGAGCGTAATTCATATAGATTGAAGATATCAAAAAGAGAAAATTTGCTTAAATTTAATAATTTAATAGGTTTTAGCCACCCATTAAAACAAGAGAAATTAAATATTGCCTTAATCCTCTTACAAATAGAATACTTTAAAAACGCTCTTTTTCACATAATTAGTATAAAGATTAAATTTATAAAATCGTAAAGGAGAGTTCATAAAGAGAACCATGGGTTCTTTTTATTTTTTATAATGCCACGAACAAAAAAAGTAAAGCATGCAGGAAGATTTGGAGCAGGATACGGGACAAATGTAAGAAGAAAATTTGTAGCTGTTGAATCAAAACAGAGGAAAAAACAAATATGCATTTTTTGCAAAAAACCCGGGGTAAAGAGAAAATCTGCAGGAATATGGAAATGTAATAAATGCGGAAAAACTTTCGCAGGAAATGCTTATCATCTTAAATAAATCAAACTAAAGATATTTAAACAATAAAAATAATATAAATAATATAAATAAATTAAATAATAAATCAAGGTTATGATATTTCTATTTAAGGAGATGTCATAAGAAGAGCCTTGGTTCTTTTTATAATGGCCGGATATAAATGCTTTAAATGCGGAAAAGAAATTTCAAGTAAGAAACTGGACAAGAGATTTACTTGCCCTCATTGCAACTCACGGATTTTTTACAAGCCAAGAGTTGCATCTGTAAAAATTAAAACAAATTAAAAAATTAAAAAGATGGATATTGATCAGGAAACAGGACAGAAAATACAGGATTTGCAGATTCTTGAACAGAATTTTCAGAATATTTCAATGCAAAAACAGGCTTTTCAGCTTGAACTTAATGAAACTTCTACTGCTTTAGAGGAAGTTGGAAAAGCAAAGGGTGATGTTTTTAGGGTTTTAGGCCAGGTAATGGTTAAATCTGATAAATCTGAGCTTAAAAAAGAGCTTAAGGAGAAAAAAGACCTTTTAGAGCTAAGAATTAAAGCTGTTGAAAAGCAAGATCTCGGTTTAAGAGAGAGCATTGAACGACTTAGGGGAGAGATTGTCAGCAAGATTCACGATTAGTTTATAAAAAATAAAGGTTTAATAGCCATAGTGAATAAATTAAGAAAGTTATGGCATATTTTGAATCATTACCCTGCCTTATAATAATGGTTAAGTTGATTTTTAAGCAATAGATACTAGATGGAGATTATAAAGTTCTTTTTATCGACGACATTTCTTTTAGCATAGAAATATTTATAAACCAGTTCATTTTAAGTTTCATATGGTGTTAAATAAGATAAAAAGAGGATTTTCCAGTGTTCTTGGAGGAGACTCTTCAACAGATGACTACATGGAAATTGATCTTGGTTTGGAAGAAAAAAAACCAAAAGTAAACATAAAGCCATTTATTCTAAGAAAATTTGAAGATGTTAATGATGTTCTAAATTCTTTAAGAGAAGGGTATACAATAGCGGTAATCGATATAGCTACTCTAAGAAAAAAAGATGTTATAGAGCTTAAAAGAGCAGTGGCTAAGATAAAAAAGACAACAGAGGCATTGGAAGGCAGCATCACAGGATTTGGAGAGAACATTGTTATTGCAACTCCTCAATTTGCAGAAATTACAGCTCCAACAATATCTGAAGACCCGCAGCGCCAGAAAAATAAGTTTGAGATGTATTAATTCTAGCAAAATTTAACAGCTATTATATATAAGGGATATTTGTTTATTAAAATTTAATTAATTCCTTTAATTTAAATTATAATCAGGCACTTATGATATCTTGGGTAGTTTTACACATTAAAATCTTGAATCATTATGATACTAAATTTCTTTTTAAGGAGATGTCATAAGAAGAACCTTGACACTTAAAAGGAGAGTTCATAAAGAGAACCTTGGCATTTTAAGAGGAAGCTTCATAAAAAAAACCTTGGCTATTAAAAGGAAAGTTTCATAAAAAAAACCTTGGCTATTAAAAGGAAAGTTTCATAAAGAAAACCTTGGCTATTAAAAGGAAAGTTTCATAAAGAAAACCATTGGTTGTCTTTATTATTTAACATAATTTATTAGTTATTTAATGAATATAATATCATAAGTCCCAGCTATTATATATACACTATAAGAAGAAAGTTAAATCTTAGTAAATTATCTGACTCTTAAACCAGATACCTATAATTGATAATAGAATAAATATAATTAAAGATATAATTAAACTTTTTATTACATACTTTTTAGTTTCAAATTCAATCTTTCTAATCTTGGAATAAATGAAATATGAGCTAAAACCAATTAATAATGAAATTGCAATTATCCATAAATAATTTTGATATTCAATTCCAAAAAAAGCAATGCATTCTCTAGATTTCATTGGCCCATATGGGCAACTCGTGGTTATTATATTCATATTTTATTAGATAAGTTCATTGCTTAAAAACCTTGTGATAACTTCAATTCAATTTGGATATTATATATAACACATAAAGCAGTTTTACTTCAAGCTAGCCACTGAGAAAACTGTTTTAATTGAAACAATTATTGTTGCAGGTATAAACATAACAAGCAGCGCATTTAGCACAACAGCAATAAAATCTCCAACATTGCCAACTGTTTTTAATGCAGTATTTCCCATATAACTCACAATTACTAAAGAAACAGTAGCCATAAGGAAAGTCGTTGCATCTTTATAATCATCCCTCACACTAGCTAATCCTATTATTACTCCAAGAACTGCAAGAACAGCATATATCCATATTGTATCTTCTTTTAAAAGTGTTTTTTGAGAAATTCCAAGAATTATTGCAACAATAATCCCAAGAAGAACAGCCCACGCGCTTAATAGATTTTCTCTTGATTTCATCCATTATCTATAGTACAATAAAGATTATAAACTTTTTTAAATCACAATTTTCAATAATAAATTGCCAAAACCGAAACATTTATAAACCAGTGTAACTCAGGAATTACAACAAATAAAATGATGAATAAATATTCAAAATTGTTTAGTGTTGTTTTATTAACAATTTTTCTAGTGGCATTTGCAAGCGCTGTAGCTTATACAGTCTCGCCTTCAACACTAACTTTTACTCCTTCAATTAATAACGCTACATTTACAGTTTCAAATTCAAATTCTTCAACTCTTTTAAATGTAAATGTTCCATCACAGTTACAGATAACTGGAGAAAATGGATATATTGCAGTATTCAGTATTTCTGGAACTCAAACTAATATAAATGCTTCAAATCCTAGTATATTTACAATTACTCCACAAAATATTGATTTTTCAAGGTTCGCATTAGATAAAACTTATTCTGCTAATCTTATAATAAATGAACAAGGCACAAGCACTAACAGCAAAACAATTCAAGTTAATATTAATGACCAGTTTTGTAAAGCAGGTATAAGAGGAGATTTAGAAGTTGATCTTGATATTACAAATAAAGGAGATTTTGGAGATGAAGATTTATTTTATCCATTTGAAGATATAGAAGTAGAAGCAACTGTTAAAAATAACGGGAATGATGATGTTGATGATGTAATAGTCTCATGGGGGCTTTTTAATAAGAGAACAGGCGAATTTATAATTGATGATGATGAAAAAAGTGTTGATATAAACGATGATGATGAAGAAATCGTCACTTTTACATTTACAATTGATCCTGCAGACCTTGATGCAGATGACAGCGAAAGTGATTTCTCATTATTCGTGAAAGCATACAGTGATGATGAGGGTGAAGAAAATCAGTGTGACTTTTTTAGAAAAGATGTAAAAGTTGCTAGAGATGATCATTTATTAATTGTGGGAGATATTGAAGTTCCAAGCGAAGCACAATGCGGAGAAACTATAACTGCAAGAGCAAAAGTATGGAATATAGGAGATGATGATGAAAAAGATACTTATCTTGTAGTTTCAAACAGGAAACTTGGATTAAACAAAAGAATTGATGTTGGAGATTTAGATATTTTAGAAGATAAAAAACTCTCATTTGACCTTAATCTTCCTAAAAACCTTACAGACAAGTCATATACTCTAGAATTCAGGACTTATGATGAAGATGATGATATTTTTGAAACAGATGATGGAGACGAAGCTCTTGCTACTGAAACAATAACAATTGCTGATGGAACTTGTGATCTTCCTAAATCAGTTGATCTTGTTGCTGTTCTTGCAGAAGATTCAGCTTCAAAAGCAGGAAGTGATTTAATTGTTAAAGCAACACTAAAAAATACTGGTTCAAGCGATACAATATATCAGATAGAACCAACAGGATATGAATCATGGGCTTCATTAAAGAATATTCAGCCAACAAGCCTTAATTTGAAAGCTGGAGAAAGCAAAGATGTTCTTATTACATTGCTTCCAAATACTGATATTGAAGGTGCTCAGGAATTCACAGTTAAAACAACTTTCACAGGTGGACAGGCAACTAAGAAATTAGTTGTTGAAATCCAACCTTCTAGCAAATTTGGATTAACAGGATTTTCAATAAGCAATCTTACAAGCGGCAGCGGATTTATCTGGGCAATCGCTTTAATCAATGTAATACTTGTTGTTATAATAATTATTATCGCAGTTAGAATTGCGAGAAAGTAAGCAATTCTAACATTGTTTTTTAGCTAATTATTTAAACACTATTTTCCTGTTTTATTTATGCTAAAAAAGAGAGCAAAAAGAGCTAAACCTAATAATAAAACTAAGTTTAGTATTGTTAGTTTTGCTATTCGTTATATATTACTAATATTATTTGGCATTGGTAATCTTTTTATTATATACTTTATCCTCACTCCATTAACCATTTACCCTGTTTATTGGATACTGGATTTATTTTACAAGGTAATTTTCAACCCATTTTCAAAAACGATTTTTATAGGTAAATATCAGATAGAATTGATTAATGCATGTATTGCCGGAGCTGCTTATTATCTGCTTTTAATTCTTAATCTTTCAACTAAAATGAATGCAAGAAAAAGAATTTATTCTTTAATCTATTCAATTTTAGCGCTATTAATTTTAAATATCCTAAGAGTTATTATTCTTTCAGTGCTCTTTGTAAATGATTTTTTATTTTTTGATTTCACTCACAAAGTATTTTGGTACGCTTTAAGTATTGTTTTTGTTATAGCCATATGGTTTTCATCAGTTTACTTATTTAGGATAAGAAACATTCCAATTTATTCAGATTTTAAAAATTTGATTCAATTAATAAGAAGAAAATAAATATACTACATTAATGATATTTAAATTATGAAATTGAGATCTTATTTTCATCAAAGAATAAAGCTCCTTTTATATCTTCATACACTTCTGCACTCCAATGATCCTCTGGAAATACTAAAGAAACTCCATTTCTCTTAGCCCGTTTAATTTCATCTTCAATCTCTGTTTTTTTCATTCTTTCTTGCCTGTTTACATGAACAATAGCAACAGAAGGGATTTCCGCCTCAATTGCATAATTAACAACATCTTTTACAGAAGCATGATTTGTCCCGTAAGAATCTTTTAATATGTCAAATCCTTCATGAATAAGCAAGTCTACTTCTTGAAATAATTTTTGACTTTCATCTGTTAAAGACCCATCTCCCGAGATTGCAAAATTTCCTTCTTTATCAAATCTATATGCCATATTTGGTGCTCCGTGTTTTGTTGGAGCCGCAGCTATATTAATTCTTGAGCGTCGGTCTTCTCCAATGAAATCTCCGTTGGGATTTAACATTCTGTAAGATAAAGTTGGCCCTTGAGCTTTAAATCTTTCAAAAAAGCCTTCATAATCTTCTTCCATAGAAAGCCAGGTCATTCTTTCAAGAGGATCTTCCAGCTTTGTAACTTGTTTAACCATTTCGTCAATATGTTTTGGCAGAATTCTTTGGTTAGCACTTACAACTTCTAATTTTCTTTCTTTTCCTTTTTTATCAGATCCAACAATACCATTTATTTCTTCCCATATTTTCATTAACAATGCTGGAAAACCGCCATAATGGTCTCCGTGGCCGTGAGTTAGAAGAAATACATCTGGAACATTTGCAAATGTTCCGCCTTGATTTGCCAGTAATGATGATAGTGATGCTACAGCAGAATAACCCGCATCTACCATTATAGATTTACTGCCAGGATAATGAGGTTCAATTAGATAAGAAGTTGTTGATTTTCCTCTTCCATATTTTCCAGTATCTATAGAAGGAGCAAATGCCTCTCCTGTTCCTAAAAAAGTTATTTTTGTCATAAATAACTTGTTAATTTAATGTATAAAAATATTTATATAGTACAAAAATACCTTTAGAATATGGGACTTAGAATTTTTCAACCATCAGAACTAGATCAAATTCATACTTGGGAGTGTGAAGATTCAGAAAAATTAAAGAGTCTAGAAAGAGCAGTTAAAGAGGGAAGATGGGATAATATACCTCCGATTTGGATTGAAAAACCTGGTTTTGTTAAATATATTTTAAATCAGATGATTCTTTTGAATCACCCACCATATTTATCTTCTAAACCTTTTATCATTTATAATGGACATAGTAGATTATTTACTGCGAGAAAATATTCTCTTACATTAAAGGCTTTTATTATCGGAGAAAAAGGCACTCCGCGCATACCTAAAGAGGAGAAACTACGTCGTGAGAGAGAGTATATTAGTTATTAGTTTCTATCATTGCTTTAACTTCCTCAGGCCAGTCAGTGCATA
This sequence comes from Candidatus Pacearchaeota archaeon, assembly GCA_016186425.1. Taxonomy (GTDB): domain Archaea; phylum Nanobdellota; class Nanobdellia; order Pacearchaeales; family GW2011-AR1; genus JACPLR01. The sequence continues at coordinate 33,708 of JACPLR010000004.1, forward strand.
CAGCATCCGGGTTTAATGATAATATTTCTTTTATTCTTTCAAATAATTTTTCTTTTGTTTGAGCATCTTTATGAGACTCTCCTCCAAGCAATCCTGGAGAAGTTCCGTGAAGTTCGGGAGTTACTAATGCAATTTTATATCCCACATTTTTTAGCATATTAAAAACTTCTTCAGTATAAAACTTTTTTTCTCCATTATTTCTGTCTTTTGTATCCCATTCATCAAGCCAGGCCCATTCATATAAATTTTCTTCTTTGTATTTTATTGCATCTTCAGCGGAAATTAGTGTTTCACTTACTGCATTATTATATCTTTCAATATCATATTCGTGTGCAACGCTCAATGCCAGCTTTATTTGAGGCATTTTGCTTTTAATGTATCTTGCAGTTTCAGGCTTTACATCAAAAATAATAATTTTATTAATGCAATCGGGATTGTTTTTTATTTCACTCAACAATACATCTATTTTTTCATGTGTCTGGTTAATGCCTTTTAAATGCAGGGCATTAAGACTTGAAGCATTATCAGAAATTAGCTTAAGCACTTCACTAAAACTGGCTATTCTGCCTGTTTTTTCTTTTCCATATCTAAGTTGTTTCAATTCTTCTATAGAAACTTCTGAAAAATCTCTAGTATCTAAATTATTTGTAATTTTACTCAAGTTTTTATCATGAATTGTTATAATTCCATCCTTACAAAAAGCAGGGTCAAACTCAATTCCGAAACCTCTAGATAATTGATTAGAGAATGCCTCATAGCTGCTTTCAGGGTAGAACTCTTTTTTTGATGGCTCTAAACCTCGGTGTGTTAATACTAAAGTCATATAATTTTTATATTGATTATATTTATAAGTATTTGGATATAAATTGTATTGAAGAAATTAAATTAAAAATCAGTAACTTTCTCATTTAAATTAGGGAGAGGGATAGTAATTATTCAAAATATTTTGAAAATGTATAATAATAAATTTTTCTTCTATGAAAAATTAGCATAATTTATAGCTGTTTTAAGTTAGTTGCTGGATTAAATAGATTAATTTGTATAATTTTAATTTATTGTATTAACCGTCGTATCCCTCAAAATCTTCATCACTTGCTTCTGCAGTAACTGTTATCTCAAATTTTTCAATAACTCGCATTATTTCACAATTACTGACTGCAAGAATATAACAATTTGAGTTGTTTTTGTATTGATATATTCTTGACTCATTTTCTGCAGTAAGCAAAAATACAGTATTGTTTTTTTTGTTTTCACAATTTACCAGCGTTCTATTTGATTCTAGAGAGGCGTTTTTAGAAGTAAATGCAGATTTGATATCAAATTTCATGTTGTTCATAAAAATGCCTAATGAAGAAAGGGCAATGTTTGCATCTTCACATTCAAGAACTCCAGATTCTTTGTCAAGAGTTACATAAGTAGTATTGCTTGAAATAAACTTTAATTTATTTTCTACAGGGATACTTAACTCTCTTGGGTCATTTCTTAAAACTAGCTTGAAATTTACAGGCCAGCCAGTAATAGCCCTACCTATATATTCAGCAGAGTAAATAGGTATGTTTCCAAATTTTTCTTTTTTAAATGTCAATCCAATATAGTCATATTTGTTTGCTTCTGAAAGAATCCAAATAGTTGCAAAAAATGAGATTAGAATGGTTGATAAAGCAACTATAAGCCATATTGCCTGGTAATTTACTTTTTTGTAGTCAAAAGGTTTTTCATTTTCTTCAGTTTGCCCTTCTTTTTCACTAGATTTGTTTGTTATTTTTTTAGCCATTTTTATTATAATTTTTGTTTTATTTTAAAGGTTTCCAAAAGTTCATTATTCTACTGAATGCCAAGAATTTTAAACACAACTCTATCACTTGCCTTTGTTTGCTCGCTGTATTCTGTTTCTATAAATACACAATTATCGGTTTTATAAATATTTGTTTTATTCCCTCCAACTATATTCCGGAATACAAAAATATTGCTTGTGCAGTTTTTAACAACAAGGTCAGAAGTGCAGTTTTGCCATGCCTTTGCTTCCTGTAAACAAATTTCTTGCGATCTTTCAGAATATCTTCCTATGTTTCTGTCTATCTCTCCTGCAGCTTCAGGGTTACTTAGTGCATAATATAGCGGCTTATTGGAATAATCATTAATTGCACCTACAAAATTTGCTTCAATATCCTTTGTGTCTTCCGGATTGTAAATTGTTGTAAATGCCTGGCCTTGTATGATAAATTCCCATAATCCATTTTGATTTATTTTAAATTCCAAGCCATTATAAGTTATTTTTTCAGCATCCTGATTGCCTGTTGGATTTGTATCAGGGCTGCTGAAAAATGCGAATCCTGCTGTGCTTACTACCATAATTAGAATTAAAACTCCACTAACAAGTAGCTGATTTCTTTTTTTTCTTTTAGCAATTTCTTCTGCTGTTTCTATTTTTCTCATTTTATTATATGTTATTAATAAATTCTGCAATTAAAAAGCTTTTGAATTTTAAATCTACAAAATGAAAAATAATATATAGAGATTCCCTAACTAGCGGATTTTTATTAAAATATAAGCAATCGGGTTAGGTAAGAAAGTAAGAAATAGAAAGATTTATATACCAATTAATCTTACTTTCTTACATGGTAAGGATAACTAAAATAAGCTCAAAGGGGCAGGTTGTAATCCCTTTTGAAATAAGAGAGAAGATGGATTTGGAGGAGGGGAACTTGCTTATTGTTTCAGATAGCGGAGACTCTATTTGTTTAAAGAAAATTGAACTGCCAAAAATAAAAAGCTGGAAGGAAGCAACCAGACCATTCAGGGAATCTGCCAGAAAATCCGGATTTACAAGAGAGGATTTGGACATGGTTATCGAGGAATCTAAAATAAGTTAAAATGAAGATTGTCCTTGACACAAATATATGGCTTTCTGCGATATTCTGGAAAGGCGAAGCAAATAAGTTAGTTGAAAACCTAATTAATAAAAAAATTTATATTATAATAACTGAAAATATTCTTTCTGAAATAATCGAAGTTTTAAATAGAGAAGAAAAATTTCAGAAATTTATTGAGAATAGAAAACAAAAAATAGAAGATTTAATCAGAACGATATTGTCATTTTCCACTTTAATTAAGACTAAAAGCAGGTTTGATTTAATAAAAGAGCATCCTAAAGACAATATAATACTTGAAGCTGCTTTTGACGGAAAAGCTAATTTTATTATTTCCTACGATAATCATATATTAAATATGATTGAATTTAAGGGAATAAAAATCCTAAAACCAGATGAATTCTTGAAATTAACTTTCTGAAAATATCGCAATATTTTACCTGGTTTATATGGGTAATCTACTTGCTTAGATTTAATTAAATATTAGTATATAACTTATACCACAATTAATCCGCCCGCCATCCCCCATCCACCTCCCGAAAGTAGCGAGCGCAGAGAACTAACTCGTTAGGTGATTAGCATTATAATTTATAGTATATATTTTATGGAAAATAACTAGAGACCAATAATTCTAGCGAATAAAGTAGGGAAAGGTATTGCAGTATTTCAAAAACATTCTTGAATCTATACAAACACTAAATTTCTCATTTAGGAGAAATTTATCCTGATTTATAGTTGTTTAAATAAAGCTCTTTAATATTGATGAAATAGTTTTAATTTAATGGCAACAATAGCCGTGCCCGACCGAAGGGCATTAAATCGACAAGTTATAAAAGGAAAGTTTCATAAAGAAAAACATTGGCTATTAAAAGGAAGTTTCATAAAAGAAACCCTAGGTCTATTAAAAGGAAGTTTCATAAAAGAAACCTTGGTGTCTTTTATTCTTTATTATAGTTCTCACAAGAAGTTAAAAAAATAAAAAGAAAAGAATAAGAAAATTTTTGTTTTTTGTTCTGATTAAGCAGCCGTTAAAGCTCCTTCAGCAGTTGTTCCCTTGTATTTCTTTCCAGCAGTTGTATCTACAGTATTTGACTTAGATACTAATGCCTTTGCAGCATTTGTTGTGTCTGCTGCCTCATATCCTGCAACTAGTGTTGCCACTTTGTCCGCAGCATATGGTGATCCGAAAGTTTCTATAAGGAATTCTCCTGCTCCAACAGTTGTTTTAGCAGTAAAGTCAGCTCCGCATAACTGTGCAACATTTCCTGTTAACAACTTTGCAGCAACTGTATTAATACAGCTTCCTCCAACAACAATTAAGTTCTTAGTTGTTGTAGAATCCACTTCACTATCCTTCATAGGAACAATTGAAGTAGCGCCTCCAGCTGAAACAATAGCTTCTTTCGAAGATACATAAATCTGCGCATAGATTTGTTCATCAGGGTAGCTTATTGTTACTTTCTTCTGGTCTGAATCGCCAGTGTCTGAAAATATAACACTTCCCCACAAATCTACTCCTTTAGCTTTTTTACTATCACTTGCATAAGTGTAGTCTGTTGCTGTAGCATCAGTATTCCATGTTCTCTGAACATCGTTAACTCCAATACCATCATCACTAGTTGTTCCATCTTCAATTGTAACAATCAATGCTTCATAGTCATTATCATCATCTTTTTCTTCAAAAATGACAATTGCGGGCTGGGCTATATTTCCTCCATTTACATTTGTAAGATATATTACAGTATTGTTATCATTTACATCATATCCTCCTCCTGTACCTGTGAAGTTATAAGTAAGTCTTCCTATAGTGCCTGTTTGAGTAGTTGATTGATTAACTCTTGTTGTGGTGGAACCTATAGTAAGAGTATAGTTACTTGTATTACCTATTACAATGGTTGCATCAGTGTATCCGTCTCCGTCAGGGAATCTTAAACCAGCAACATCAGCGCCTGCACCATCCCAATCACTTAAGGAAATGTTTATTGGTTTGTAAAAGAACAACGCAGCTCCTTTTGATGTGTCAATTGTTGGGAAAACTACTAAGTTATTGCCACTGCTATCTGGGTAGTTTAATCTAACTGCGATAGTATCTGAATTTGTTGAAGCTCCTCTATATGTGACAGCGTAATCTTTTCCTCCAATACTAATTGTAGATGAACCTTCTGTTGTAGTTGAAGCACTTGTATAAGTTGTGTCTGTAAATACATCTCTCAATTCAACTTTATCTCCATCTCCAGCAGTGCTTGAAGAGCTATTTGTAACAGTAATTAGTTTTAACAAATAGCCTTGGTCTTCATTACCAACAACAACATAGTCACTTTTATACATAGCAGCTCCCTCAAAAACAGTTATATTATGTCCTGAATCATCTACAGCTAGATCCATTCTAGTGCCATTCTTTGCAAATCTCACAGTTCTCGCTTCATTAGCATTGTGTGTCTTGAAATTGATTTCCATCTTGTCATCACCATTGTTTCTGACAATTATATCTTCTCTATCACTGCTTGTATCAGCTATATTTAATCCGCCAAAATCCAGTTTTATTGTTCCAAATACAGGATCAACAAGAGAATTTCCTGGAAATACAGCGTCTTTGTCAGAATCTTTAGCAGCAAATGTGACTTTTATAGAACTTGCAGATGTTGGTCCGTTATCAAATACTACATTAGTTCCATCAAGAGTTGTATCATCTTCTCCATACTTGATCGCAGTATTATTTGTTAAAGTTACTTTATCAGCGCCAGCAATTATAGATGCAGCTAATTTTAAGTTTGTTTCATCAGCAGTATTAACTGCTATTGTGACTCCGTTAATTTTTTTAGAGGCAGCTTCACTGACTTCTTTCTGCTCACTTGCTCCTGCTTCATTTGTTACTTTGATTGTCGCAGCAGTATCTGATGCAGAAATTAATTCTATAGTGTATTTCTTGCTTCCAATAGTTACATCCTGTGACGGCGAGGTAGTGTCAAGACTTACCTTTGTTGCAGCCTTTAATAATACTAAATCTGTACCGCTTGTTGCAGCAGCTATTGTAAACTTCTGGCCGAAAAGAACTATTTCCTGGCCCTCGCTATCAGCATGAGTTAAGTTTACCGCTTTGCTGAAAGATGTTGTAAGATTAAGAACTGGCTGAGTTACTCCACTCGTTCCAATAGATAATCCAAATCTTGGGTCATCCGAACTTGTTGGCATTTTATCCAAAGTTATAATTGGATGATGCCCTACTTGAATTGTGCTTGTAACTTTCGCATCTACATTACCACTAAAGGTAGTATCTGCTAGAGTTGTAGGCAAATTAGTTTTTGTAATAACAGTTTTTACAGCATCTAAACTATCATTAAAATATAGTTTAGTACCTCCAAATAATGGAGCTGTTTCTCCTGTTGTTGTTACTTTTCCTCCTGTTGTAGTTGAACTTGTTCCAAGCGCAGCATTTAAGTTAGAGCTTATATCTAATGCAGCAGCTTTATCTAAGTCTCCTCCAAAAACAACCGCAACATCTGAACTGCTTCCAGACACGAATGGTGCTGGGTAAGCAGCAGCTGCAGCAATTCCTATTGTAGAACCTAGCATAACCGCACTAGCTAAAACCGAACTAATTTTTCTAAAATTTAATTTCATTTTTTAAACCTCCTTTCACCTTTTTCATATTTTTGATACCTCTTTTGATATCGGCACGTCAATCGAGACAACTAGGGGAGATTTATCCCTAATTGACAGTTTTTGTAGTCCCCTATAGAACTACTGTCATCGGCCATTATGCTTGTCTTATAATAACAAACATAAATTACTAGAGTTTTTTTACCTTTATAAAGCTTTCGTTGTTTTGTAACCATTCATGAATAAAAATAAACAAAAATAGAAAGATTTATTAATATATAGGTATTAAGTAAACATATATATTAATGTCTAACATATAATTATAATATATATAATAGACATATATTATAGAGAAAAACATATATTATCTACGTCGATAACAAAAATAGGGAATTAAATCCAATAAAATAGAAAAATATTAAAAGTTAACAATAGTTAATTAAATCTAAAAAAGGAAAGTTTGCAATTTAAAGGGAGAGTTCATAAAGAGAACCGTAGGTGCTTTTTATTATGGCTGAGAAAACAAGAATAATAGATATTTATGAAAAATCCGGCGCTTTTAGCATGGCTTCTGTATTCAGAAAATTCACAGGCAAGAAGGAAGATTATAATTACGGGGATTTAAGGATTTTAAGGCAGCTTTTAAGCAATGAAAAAGCCCGACTCTTGCACACTGTTAAGACTAAAAAACCAGTGTCTATTTATGCCTTAGCCAAGGTTCTTGGGAGGGATTTTAAAAGCGTTAGAGATGACATAATTCTGCTTAAGAAGTTCGGTTTCATAGATCTTATTGCAGAAAAAGGCGGAAAAGGCAAGAGAATAAGGCACAGGCCTATTATAACTAGTTCAACAATTAATGTTGTTATAAGGATCTAAGTTTATTATTAAATTTTGAAATTATAAGAACAAATTAATCATGTTAAATAGCTTAAGTTAATCAATTAATCTCAATTATTTTAACATTAAAATCAGGGAAAAATATAGCATGATTTCAAAACCATTGACTATTAAAGGAAGTTATTATAGAAGAAAACTTGGTGTCTTTTATTATTTATAACAGATTTCTAATCTAAAACTTGCCAACCCAGAGCTTGTGCTTATTGAATAATCACTGAAGAATTTATTGTTACATGTTTCTGCATTCCCATTGATTATTGGCCGGATAATATCCTGGCTAAAATTGCCAGAACCTTTAACAATTTGAGCTTTGTAATACTTAACATTGTTTGTATTTGCCACATTATAACTAGCATTCATTATATCTTTTAGAGTTGAGCTCAGAACTTCACAATAAGCTATCCCATTTTCACAAACTCCTCCTCTGTCAGCACAATCACTTGTTAACTCACTTACTGTTCTAAATCCCCTGCCAGAAATCTCGCATTCAGTTGTATAACTTGCCACACTTTTTGTAAAACTATCTAATTCGCTACTTTGGCTTGCTTCCTGGCTTCGCGGAGTTCTTATCATTATTCCGAGTAAAACAAGAGCAATAACTGCAACTAAAACAATTATCAAAGCAAACCCAACCATTTCTTCCTGAGCTTTTTTACCTATTATTTTATTATTTAGTTTCATTTTTATATTATTCATTTTTTCTTTTTCCCTTAAGGAGATGTCATAAGAAGAACCTTGGTTCTTTTTATTCTCCTATTTTCTCCTTCAAATCTAGCATTAAAACAGCCAGCTCACACTTATCATACACTCCATTTTCATTATTCTGTTTTCTGCATAAAGCAACATATGATTTAACAGGAGCAATGCTTTTATCTGTGAAAACCTTAATTATATTGCATTCCGGATAATTTGATGACTTGCATTCAACCTCGCTTTTAAGAGTATTGGGATAAATTTTCCTGACAATCAACCCATTAACATTCCATAATTCTTTGTATTTTCTTTCGCTTTTCAAAACCATCAGCTTATCAGCATCAATGCTATTTGGCCTGTTTTCAAATATCAATTCAGGACTGGAAGCAAGTTTTACAACCATTGCCTCTGCTTTTTGTATTTCAAGCTCTCTTGCAGTTTTTCCAACATCATTCAAACTAAACCTGAAAAAGAGCAGTAAAACTAAAGAAAAAAATAAGAAAACAGCCACTAGCATAAAAGCCATTTGCTGAATCTTAAGCTGTGCTTTATTATTTTTTCTTATCTTTTTATTATAGTTGTTTTTATTACTCATTTTTATTTTTTCTTATTTTCTTTATCTAAAAAAGCTGGCAGATTAAATTCTCCGGCTTGTTTTTATCTTCAATTACCCTTGCCTGCAATTCAATCAACGGCAATTGCGATTCAATTTTTTTAATATCAAGCTTGTTAGTTAATTGAATAAGAGTTGCAATGTCTGCATTCAACCCGGTATTGCATCCTTTGCCTGAAACAAAAGCAGCCTTATCCAAATAGACTTTACTTAATTCATTTAGTCTTTTAATTATCCTCTGGACATTGCATTCATAATTTTCTTTTGAGCTGAAAATTGCTCCATAAACAAGAGAACTTGTAAAATATAATCCTTCATTATTTTCATTACCAAGTTTTTTAACATAACCATTATTACATTCAAAATTATTGCAAGAGACTATTATCTCGCAACTAGTTTGAACTTGATTACTATTAAAACAAACCTTGACACTTTGTTCATCACAGATGCTTAAGCTATTTTTCAGCTCAATATTTGTCTTATTATCCTTAAAATTCAAAGCATTTATTTCATCTTCAATGATTTCTGGAGGAGAAACAAAGCAGTATTTTTCAGTATACATTGATATAATATCAGCTGTCTTGAAAGGCATGTCCAGCTTTTTGACAATAAAATAAACTACCTTACCATTATTCTCACTTGTTTCTATCTCATTTTCAGCAAAAATATAATTTTTAGAAGAAATATCTCCCCCTCTTTCCGTCCATTTTTTATTGAAACCGCTTCTTTCAGATATCTCAAGCCGATTTTCACCAAATTCATCATTTAAATTACAGCTAGTGTATAATTTGGTATCACTAACAAGTGTGAGAGAATCAGATTTTATTTCTTCAACACTTGTTTGCAATGGCTCTAGAGCATTTGTAATTTGCTTGGCTGTTTCAGTATTAACTCTATATTGTCCGCCAGGAATAATAAATTTTCCAGCAATATAAATAGCGCTTATAATAATAATTGCCCCAACTATAATTGCAAAAATCCATGCAAAACTCATTTCCAAAGCTCTTTTGTTTTTAAAGCTTATCTTTTTCATCATCTTTTATTTATCTTAGTTAATAAAATATAGTATATAAATTATTTCAGGAGAAAGTTATACCTACATTTTTGTAATATGGTCTATTTTGTAGGTATAACTGATAATTATAACTTTATAAAAATAAAAGAGATAGTAGCCCGCCCATATAATGTATATGGAAATATTGCGTATTAATTCAAGATGTTTTTGAATCACTACAATAAATAAATTTTCATTCAAGAAAATTTATGCAAGCTACTAGATAAATTAATACATCTATCTTTTGCAGTAATGCTAGTATTAATAGTATTACAAATAGAACTATTTTGTTGAACTAAAGCCTGCCTTGTAAAACATAAAGTTTTAAGATCTTGATCTAAAATGTCTGAGCAAAAATATTCCCCATTAGGTATACTAACATCAAATTTAACAACATATTTGTAACACTCCTCTTTTGAACTTACAGGATAATACCCTCCTATTATCTGCTTATCTCTTAAAGATAATATACTAATAGTACTACAAATAGAATTATCTATAGGCTTAACTGCCAATTTAATTTCTAAAACTCTATAACACGAAGATTTAAAAAAATTTGGTTTTCCAAGCAAGTCACACATAACACTAAAATCTCTTCCGATAATTCTATCTTTATAACATGAGATATAATAACTCAAACTTGTAGTTGTATTGGGAATATTATCACAGTCTGACTGTTCTAAAGGATAACCACTTTTATATATAATAGAAAATTCTTTATACCAACCGTAATAATTCATTACAAAAAAGATTAATGAAAAAACTAATAATAGTATAAGAAAAATATATTCTATCTTCTTTGCTATATTCTTAATAAAATAATCTTTTCCCTTAATTTTTTCTACAATACGACTTATACTGGCACCTATCATAAATGGAGGTAAAATTATAATGAGGTATAAATGAAGTTTGTTAGCAACAATTGGGAAAATATATCTGGAATGTAAAGTATTTTGTAAAAACGCCCAGAAAATAAAAGAAATCAAAATCCCAAATACTCCCCATTTAAACCAATTAAGATTTTTCTTTTCCAAAAAACCAATCAATAATCCAATTAAAAAATAAAAAAGGCTTATTGTTAATATAAAAATGGGTTGTATTAAAAGAACACCAAGTAAGGTATAACGAAGAAACATTTCAAAAGTAATTGAAAAAATTGATATTTTATTACAAAAAGACGTATCGAAACTACCAAAAAAATTTAAAAAATGACATCCGCCCGTAAAATTTAAAATCCCTATCAATAATCCAAATAATAACCCATAAACACCCCACCTAAAAGTTACACTGGATTGCCACTTCTCTTTTAAATTCATATTATAATTAAAAGAATTTAGTTTATATATCTTTTTAATTTCTTTTTATTTTTACAAGAGTCTCTCCAGAAAACTGATCCTTGCTTAACCTCATTTTTACCTTTCCATTTTCTGCTTTTATGCAATACGGATTTTCGCTAAAAGACTCCATATTTACATAATTTATTTTTACAGACTTAAGGTCAGCTTTTTTCTGGGGATAGAAATATAAATTATCCTCAGAATTCAAGCCAAAATTACTGAAATCCTCATACTCTTCTTTAAATTTGCCTTTTTGATCTTCGTCATAAATTAGAAAACAAACTTCCTCTATTTTACATGAATTTCCAACACCATTTCCTAAACTACTTTCAAATAAAACATCCTGCCCACTTTCCACCCATATTCTTTCAACTTTCTTTCTTAATTCATCAATAAACTGCCCGTTAGATGCTGTGCATGATATTTTTAAGAAAGCATTGATTGCAATTATTGCCACAACAATAAACACAGCTATTAAGATTATAGAAAAAATCATGCCAAAACTGATTTGAAACTGCGCCTTTCTACTTCTTTCATTAATCATAATTAATTTAATAGAAGTTGATTATTAAAGGTTACGAATTTATTTAAAGAAATGTTCTGAAAATACTGCAATATCTCTGCCTAATTTAAATGAGAAAGTTTCTGAGTTAAATCACCATAAATTAATCTCTTAGCTTAATAAATAAATCATATTAAATTTTATTCAGCAGAAACTGCAATAAACTTAGTTTTCTTGCTCTCTGCTTTTTTTACCAAAGAATTATCCAACGCTTTTCCAATAAGCACGCTTTCAAGCTCCAGCAATTTTTTTACAATAGAATTGTTTATGTTTATCTTGTAAAGCTTTGTTTTTCCGAATTTCCTAGTTACTAGAACAATTTCCTGCGATTCAAGCTGCTTCCAGCATTTGAATAAAGATGCCCTTGAAATTCCAGCTCCCCCTATAATTTGTTTTTTTGTTACATCAATACCTTTATTTTCAATCAGGAAATCTATAATTATGAATGTGGGGTTTTCTCCAAGAAACTTTATTAAAAGAGATTTTTCCATAAAAGTTATATAATAGAAAAGTATATAAATATTACTATTCAAAGTATATAAAAATAGACTTTTAATTTTAGGATATTTTCAATTAAAAATGGAAAATTGGAGTGATGAAGAAATAAAGGGGAAGATATTGCATAAGCTCACTCGTTTAGGAAAATTTAAACATAGCCACACATCAATAGATAATCTTCCAAAAGGTTTTCCTCCAGAGATAAGAAAAAGAGCTAAAGATATGTCTAAAGAACTGAAAAAAGAAGGAATACTTTTTAGCAAGCCAACTCCTTACGGAGAAGAAGTTTCTATAGATCCAACAAATAGGGAAAAAATAATTTATTATATTAATAAATTTTTAGAAATGAGCTGATTTTGAAATAATATAATATCTTCTAATAATTTTCACATCTTAAATTACTGGTTTAAAATATAATATATCAACCAACTTAATAGTTTGTTTGTTATGTTTTCAGAATAATTTAATAACTACTTAGCAGGCAATTTAAAGTAATATTTATAAGCTTAAGATCCATATTGGAATTATGTATTTGATTAATCTTTTAAAAAAGAGGTCTATTGGTTTTTATCTATGTCTTATATATTTAATTATCTCTTTATTGAGTTTTATTTTAGGTATTATTTCACTTACTATTGGAAGATGTGCTACTCCTTACGCTTCGATGGTTGCTTTATGTGTCTTACCTCTTTTAATTCCCTTTTTACCATGGTTGCCATATGTTTCCATATTAGTTCCATTTTTTCTAATACCTTTCATCATTGGATTTATCCTTAATTTATTTATTTTATATGCAATTGGATGGGCAAGTGAACGTTTCTTTAGATCTAAAAAAGCTAAAATAATTGTTGCCATATGTTTTGTTTTAGGTTTTGTCTTTATTTCGTTCTTTTTGACAAGATATTATTTAACTTCTAATGTAAATTGCATTAATTCTCTTGATAAAAACAGTTGCTATTATGCTTCTGGAGTAAATAAAGGAGATTTTTCTAGTTGTGATAAAATAAAGGTTTTATTTACTAAAGGAGTATGCTATGGAGAGATTGCAGTAAAAACAAAAAATTACGGGTCATGTGACAAATTAATTTCAATCTATGATAAAGAGGCTTGTTATTTTGAGGTAGCCATTGCGACTAATAATTTGGAATGGTGTGATAAGATAATTGGGACCAGTTCTACATCATTACAATATACTAAGGCAACCTGCTACCGCTTTATAATTGCTGCTGGCTCAGATCCTTCAAAATGTGAAAACCTTGAGGTAAAATACAGGGATGGATGTTACAGCAGTATTGGAAAAAAAACAGGTAATGAATCTTTATGTGATAAAATTTCTAATTCCTCAGTTGCAGATAAAGGAGATTGTTATTTTTCTGCAGCAATTGCCACTAATAATTCTGAATTATGCAAAAAAGTTACTTTTTATTCTGAAATGAACAATTGTTATTGGAGAATTGGGCTGGCTACAAGAAATCCAAACATTTGTTTATTGGCATCCAATATTGGGACAAGAAATTTTTGCTTATATCAAGTTGCCGGAGAAACTAAAAACTCCTCCATATGTAATTTAACTTCGGCAGATGTTGGAGAGACCACAGAGAAATTAAATGAGAAAAAGAATTATTGTTTAAGTTTCATTACTACTTAATTATTTCTAAAATTATCTTTTTATTCTACATTTATCTCAGTCGGTCTCACAGTTATAGAGCATTGTGTTGGCGATGGCTGCTTGCCATTAACATCCTTGCACTTAATGTAATAAGTTTCTTTCAAATCCCAAGGTGCAAAATGTTCTTTTTTATTATTGTTTGTTTCGTGAGGCATTAAATTAATTCCCTCATTAGTTAGTTCATAATTGCATTTTGTATTGTCATTGTTAGTGTAATAACAATCAGCATCTTCATCTGTCTGTATTTTCAGCTTGTCATTGTCAAATAAAACCCTTACAACATTTGGCTCTTTTGTATCAACAAATATTGTAAATGTTGTGTTAGTTGTATCCTGATTTCCGCCGAGGTCAATGCATTTGAAGTAATAAGTATAAGTTCCGGCTGTTAAATCTTGTTGCTGGCTGTGCTTGAAAGTGTTTGTATTTAACATTTCAATGTAATTATCGCCAGTATTGACGCTGTAATAACAAGTTGCCTCTCCGTCTTTATATCCGTGTTCTGTTTCAAGCGTTAAATTTATTGGAATTGTTGTTGTCGCTCCTGTAATTGTTTCATTGCTTGGCTTTACAGAATTTTTAACAATATTTAATGGCTGGGTGCCTTTCAATGTTAAAATATGGCTGCTTGTCATCTTGTTTCTCTCGTTTTTTGGCTTCCACGGCTGGTCTTCACATTTGAAATAATAAGTATTATCTTTTCTGTCTTCAATATTTGTTAGCTCTCCACTGCAGGCATATAATAAATTAGACTGCATTTGCATAGGATTATTGGCGCAGGACATATTATTTTCCATTTTGTCAAATATTAAATTAGTCCTTGACCACCTGCAGTTAGCAGGTTCGTTTGTATAAACAACAATTGGAACTTTATCAACTTCAAACTGCACTGGCTGGTTATTTCTTATGCTTGTTTCTAAAATTTGCGGAGCTTGAGTGTCAGGGCCTTTATCAACGCAGAACTGAATTTCATACGGATCAATATTCCAGAATCCATTTCCGCTTCTGCATCTCGCATATAATTTGTATCTTCCATCATTTTGAATTGTCAGGCCTCCTGTCTCGCTCTGGTTTGTGCTAGCTGCATAAGAATTTATTGCTTCAGGGCTTGGCAAGTTTAGATTTTGTGTATGAGAATAACCATATAAATTAGATTCTCCGAAATAAAACTGCATGTCATCATAAGTTGCTGTTTTATTAAAATCAATTTTACATTGAGAGGGTTTGTTTGTATTAATTCCAAAACTTATCGGAGTGAAAGCTGCAATGCATCCGTCTTTGCTTCGTGTTTTTACAATAAATGTTCCCCAGCTTGGAGGCCTTGGTTTTGTATTTGTGTATTCATAACCATCTGTTAAAACACTTTCATTTGGAGTTATCATCGGGCTTGAAACATCTTTTGGATTTGCCCAGTAACATTTTTCTTCATTTGTCCCCTCATTAAGCAGTTCGCAAGCCTGTCCAAGACTTTTGCACCTGTATCTTGAGCATGTTTGTATTTCATCATTGCACTTCTCGCAATCATTTCCTCCAACAGGAGCTTCCCATGGCAAACACGTAAAGCTTATTGTTTTATATTCAACTTTTTTATATGTTAGGATGAAAACTACAATGCCAATGCCTATACCTGCAATCGCTGGAAAACTAGAGCTTGCAAAAAATCCACTATTTCCTTCTAATAAACTACTTGCTTGCAGTGCTTCAGCAGCATTATAAGCAAATAATCCAGAGCTTACAGCATATTGCAAAGCTTTAGTTGTTTCAGGTTCTAATCCTAATAAATCACCAATAAATGGAATTGCAAAATAAGCAACAGCTGCCCATTGAAGTCCTTGAACAAGATTTCCCATCACAGGATTTTTTATTCCTAATATTTTTGCTAGTTTGCCGTAGTTTCCCTCGCTTCCAGCAGCTGTTAGTTCTCCTGTTTTAAGGTCACCTTTTAATTGAAGATTAGCTTTTGATAATTCTTCTGCGCTAACTCCCTCAAAGCTTCCGCCTTTACCAATAACTGTGAATTTACCCCCTTCTTGAGGAATTATTTTAGTTATGCCAGTTACTGTTTTTTCTCCAATAGTTAATGAACCTCCTTTTGCAACAAGTATTTCTTTTCCAGCTAATCCTTTTATTCCAGAAATTTCTGTTAATGTTGTTCCAGAAAGTGTAGTTCCTTTTCCAATAACTTTCGGAATAAATTGTGCTGATGAGGCTGCTCCAGCAGCACTATCTAATCCTTCGGTAGGATCTTGATCTTCAAATCTGTTTACTAACCCAGAAGGCTTGTCAACTTCAAAATCAGATCCGACACTCACTCCTGTTCCAGCTTGTGCTGCAACAGGAGCTACTGAAGGAGATTTTTTAGTAGAAGTAGGACTTGCTGTTGGAGGGGTATCAAAATGAGATCCAAACGTTTGTCTAAAATAATTTTCTGGCACAGTAGTTGTATACGGATCCGGATCATTACTACCACGAGTTACTCTATATATTATTTTTTCTTCTTGTTTATTAACCCCCGTAACTTCATAATTTAAATCCCCTATTGTAAATTTCATTCCTTTATTTATCTCATGTTCCTCTGCTCCATCTCCACTCACTCTCTCACTTTCCAATCCAATCATAAAAGCAATTGCTAAAATTGAAATTAGTAAATTAGCAATTATAAAAATTGATTCTCTTTTTTTTCTCATCTCTTTTTTATTTTTTTCTTTCATCTCTTTTTTATCTAATTAAATAATTAATTATCTTTATTTTCTGTTCTATTTTTGTGAACAAATGTTCTAATTTCTTGAATAAATTTTTCTAGCTTTTATTCTTTATTCATTTCTTTTTATTCCACCCCCGCAATTTTATTATAAGTCCTTACGACAAGCCCTTGAATTACATTCCCGCTTCCTGTTCCTCCTGGCTGTGCAGCTCCTCCAAATGTTTGTCCTTGCCTGCCATCAAATGTTTGTCCTGCTGCTACTGTTGGAGGTTGTGTTTGTTGTGCCGCTCCCGGTTGAGCCGAGCCACCTTGATTTGGCTCTTTTTCTTCTTTTCCTTGTTTATTTACTGATATTTTGTAACCAGCATTTACAAATTTCCCAATATAATTTTGTTTTGCCCCGCAATCTCCTAATGCATTGCAAATTTGGTTTGCCTTTAGCTTTGCAGCTTCTGTTAAGCACTCGCAATTTTCAACACATTTTTTTCCTCCAACTATTCTTTTCTCATATTTAACAACACAACTCTGGCTTCCTAGCTTGCATTGTGCCTCAGAACTCGCATCCCAAAACTCCAATCCTGGCGCAATATCTGGAACACATCTTCCTTTTTCTTCAGTATCTCTGCTTACTCTCGCTCTTACTCTGCTTTCAGCTTCTTCTTTTAGCTGTTCAGCAGTTATTGCTAGTGAAACCCATTTACAATCTCTTTTATCAGTATTTTCACAATCCTGGCTTGAATTTTGCAAAATACAATCCTGCCATCTGTTGACAACGCAACCAGCTTGTGAAAATCCTCCACTTGTTCCTTCACTTTCAATTGTATTCTCAACACAAACCTGATTTCTGAAATCCTCGCACGGCTCTACAATTTCCTCACCCATAAAACATAAATGCCTGAAATATCTGCTTCCCACACTGTCAACATCTTTTTTTCCTTGATCATACACACACCACGACTCTCCATTTTTGTAATCTTTTCCATTGCTTGTGCCTTCACAATTTATATCCCGGCAAATATAATCTCCATATTTTGGTTTCTCTCCCCTGCTAGATTTAGCACAAATGCTTCCGCCAAGATAATCACAATTTCCGCAGCTTTTTGAATCAGCATTTCCACTGCTACTGCCAACGCCGCAACTCTCTTCTGGTTTTTTAACCTTTGTCCAGTATTCTACGACATCTTTATTTCCTTTATTTCTTTCAAATATTTTTGAAGCATCATAAAGATTTGCAGCATTGCCACAGCTGTCTAAAAAATAAACTCCATCCTTTCCATCTGCGCAAGTTGTTTTTTCAGTTGGCTGGCAGTTAGCTCCCAACTCTGGAGCTGTGCATAAATAATCTTTATAAAATTTAACGCTTGTTGAATTGCTCACGCTTCCTAAATTTCCTGCCTGGCATTCTCCTCTTGTTGTAAATTTACATGTTGAAGTAAATTCAGATTCATAAATGCAAGCACCTATATCTTGCGCATTTGCCAAGGCAATGCAGGATAATTCATCAGGAATTCCCAATCTAAAATCAGTCTGCAAGCCATAAAGTGCAGAAAGTTTCTTGCACCTCACTAAAGGCACATAAGCTGCCTGAGTTCCTAAAACACAACAGCCTAAATTACATTGTGCAATTTGGCATGTTGGACTATCACTCCACACCCCGTTATTTGCTTTGCATGCTTCTCTCGGCGTATTCTCAGCGCAAATTCCTTCATTGCTGTCATAACAACATCCTTTCTTGCAATAAGATGTTGATTCGCATGACGTCGGAGAAACTGAATATGACTCTCCATTACTTTTTGGACTTCTATCACACTGCTCTAAAGGAGCGTTCTGGCAATAAGCCCCGCTTAAAGTTTTCTCACAGCAATAACTTACTTGAGAAGTATCTGTTGAAGTTGTTGTTGATTGAGCTGATATTGAAGTTATTGAAAATATTGTTAAAACAGATAGTAAGAAAATAAGCATAAAAAATAATCTTGAATTAATGCAAACGCTGGTTAAATTAATCTTCTTATTTAACTTGTTATCAAGATTATACTTGCTAGTTAAGTTGTTCTTTACATTTCCAGATTTATTATGATTTTTACTACTATCTAAATTATTAATAGGTTTATTATGTTTTAAATTATCACTACCAATTATAGCATTAAGTTTATTTGATTTATTGTTATATCCCTCCTGCTTACTAATTAAGCTGTTTTCTATATTCAAAAGTTTATATGATTTTTTTCTTACATTTTCAGACTTGATATTAATTAAATTATTAGAATTATAACTAACTTCATCATTAAACCCAATCAACTTAGGCTTATTTATTTTCTTATTTTCAAAATTATTAAATAATTTCCCAACTATTTTTTTATTCAATTTCTTTTCCTCTTTTTTGTTTTCCATTTTTTATCTTAATTTATCTGAAAAAGTTTAAATATAAGATATCCATTTGATTATTGACGTTTCGCTGTGTAGCCATTATGCTACTCTTTCTTTTTTTGTTTTCCTCTTTTTTCTTTCTCATTTCTTATTTTTAAATCGTCGCGTTGGACTGGCGGGGAATCGAACTCCGATGTTCTCGGCGACGACGAGACGCATTAGCCATTATGCTACCAGCCCAAATGTTAATTTTAGCCCTATTATTATAAATAGAAAGATTTAAATATAAGTTTTGATTATCATTTAAGACGACGAGATGCATTGCCTTTCTGCTACTTTTTCTTTTTTTATTTACTATTTTATTTATCACCATTATTATACTGCTTACTAATTAAGTTGTTCTTTACATTTCCAAATTTATTATATAGTTTTTTTCTTTCATTTCTTTTTTCTTTCTCATTTTTTATTTTCTCGTTAAGGAGATGTCATAAGAAGAACCTTGGTTCTTTTTATAACTTATACCCCGGCGGCCAGGCCAAGCTTCTGCTTGCAAACATAAATACTTCACTAGTATCTCGGTCTGATAAAATATATACTTTGCTGCTGTCGCTTCTTTTTTGCTTTTCAACTCTCACACTCGGATATAAAGTCATGTATAATGCAGGATCACTATCTCCGTATCTTGCCTCAAAATTTAATATTGACGTGCTTAGCATTACTAACTGGTATAGTCCGCTATTCTTTTTAATTGAAAACTGGTTAAATGTCTGTGTTCCTGTTTTTGTTATGGTCATTGGAGTATTAATGTTAAACACTAAATTGTCTGGAATAATATCTAAAGAAAAATTTATTCTTCCCATATTTACTTGGTAACCTCTGCTTTCCAAAGATTGTTTTTCTTTTGCAAAACAATCCTCAACATTAACTTTTATAGAATTCTGTAGCTCTTGATTAATATGTTGCAATAATAACGGCTGTTGCATATAGCAAGTTTTCAAATATTCATTGCTATAACACAAATACTCAACTTTGGAATTATTATAAAGAATATAATTTTCAGGATTAGCACTTCCTCCTTGACTTGTTATTAAAGCAATTTTATTATTTATCTCTTCACTATTTTCAACGCAGTTTGTTATCTCTCCAACAACATCTAAAGTTGCTTCAGAACCTGTAACTTGCTGAACAAGGTCTTTACCTTGCTGGGTTAAAGTAAAAAATAAAATCACAGCAGCAATTATAACAATTGCAATTATCACAAATATTGTTACCTGACCTCGTTTACCAACTCTTTTTTTGCTAAAATTCATATTTCAATTTTAACGACGTTTTCATTTATAAATATATTGTAGTTGTTATTCATTTTACATTTTTTCATATATCTTTTATCTGACTCCTGCAACATTATTTGGTTTTGCAATTATTGAGCAGCTTCCTGGCTTGTTTCCCCATATGTCAGCGCATTTTATATAAAATGTGCTGTTAGTATCCCAAGAAACATCATGGTATTGTGTATTGCCATTCATTTTCAAGGCACTAGCAAAATCATAACTGCAGGTTGTTGAATTATTATCATTGCTATTGCTATAAACACAGGTAGAATCTTCGTCAGTTAAAACAGCCAAGCTTCCACTGCTGTAATAAATCCTTGTAACACTCGGATATTGAGTGTCTAGCATTAAATTAAAACTTGTTGAATTTTCTGCATAATTTCCAGCATTATCTAAACATTTAACATTAATTGTATAATTGCCCCTCATCATTTGATTGAGTAAATATTTATGTGAAGTTGCTGTTTCAGGAAAATTATCTCCCCAAGTATTTCCATTTTGATCCCTCCCTTCAAACTCGCAACTACTTACTCCCTTATATCCTCCTCCAGCTGTTGTTGCTTCCAACTCAATGCTTATTGGTTCTGCTCCTCTTGTTATTATCCCGCTAGGAGAAATTGAATTTATTTTTAATTCACTCGGACTTCTTTGTAATTTATATTCATAAATTCCTCCATCTTTTGCTCCGAAATTTCTTTTTGTTTCATTTTCAGTTCCAGCAAGCCAAGGCTGGTCTCTACATAAAATATAAAATTTGCTTTCATTGCCTGTTGCAAATGGCAGAGTTACATTGCACGGAAAACCTAGAAGTGTTCCCGCAAAAACATCTGTTTCACAACTCATTGAATTGCTTAAATTAAAGTAAGCATCTTGCATATTTGTTGATGTTGGTTTTATCACATCCCATTTACATTCACTAGGCTCATTAATAAAAAATACAGCTTCTTGCTGTGTTGCATTTAAAGCAACAATTGAATTTTCAGGAGGAGCTGTTTCATATATAACAGGAGGTGTTAAATCAGGGCCAGGCTTGACACATAAATTAATTCTGTAGTCTTGTGCATTTGTCTGTCCATCAATATTTGAACATTTAACATGAATATTCAAATCTCCAATCTGATTTAGTATTGGATTGTAAATATCTGGATTTGCAATTGCATTTTGGAATTCTTCAGAATTTCCTGTCTCGCTGGCAATAATACTTTCAACACTTGGTAAAATACTGATTAATGAATGATTTTTAGTAAAGAGATTCTGTTCTAAAAATGGCATCATTTCATCAAATTCTGTTGCATTTACATCAACACTCCATCTGCACTGAGAATAAACATCTGTTTTTACTCCAAATGATAAAATAGTAAATGCTTCAATACATTCATTGCCCGCTGTTCTAACTCTAAATCCATTATTACTCACATCTTGATAACTAAATAAAGTATTATTCAAAATCTCATTCCACGGAGTTATTATAGGAATTCCAGTTGCTTGATCATCAGTTATGCAAGTATCTTGTCCTGTTCCTTCATTTATTAATTTACATCTCGCTCCTAAACTCTCGCAACGATATCTTGTGCAAGGTTTTAACTTATCATTATTACAAAACTCGCACCCCCTCTTGCCACCAAGTTTTCCAAAAACATTTTCATGTTCTTTTGTAAACTTTTCAAGTAGCCCTCCGCCTCCACTTGGCCTTTGCCAAGGTTGGCAATTATATTTTATTTCAACTTGTTCTATTTTTCCGCAACCTGAAAGAGCCCCTAATGCTACCACAATTACAACTGCGACTAAAACATATGGATTTGCAACGCAAGAAAATCCAGATGCAATACAAGCTTGGATTATCCCTACTCCAGGAAGGCCTACTGTGAGAGATGCAGTATATGCAATAGTTCCAGCTAATGCTCCAATACCAACCCCTGTTAAAGTATTCCCTAATTGTCCACTTCCAAATGGTCCTCCTCCGGAAATACTTGCTCTCGTCCTTGCATAACCATCTCCGAAAATATTTCCAATACCATGACTTCCGAGACTGGAAATATCTGGAATTTTTTTGAAAAAACCTCCATCAGCTTTTTGATTTGCAGTTGCTTTTGCAAAAATAATAAACAACGGAGCAAGAATAAATGGTTGAGGAGGCAAATGTCCCTTTGAACCTTTTTTAGTTATATAAGCTCCACCAAAACTCGGAACTCCTGCAATATTTGCTTTAACTCCACAATCTCCTAAACTTGCACATAAATTTGTCATTTGTGTTGTGAATCCAGCTTCCATGCACGCACAATTTCCAACACACTCCCATTTACATACAGGAGGGATTCCAACTTTTTGATAAGTTACAGTGCATGTTTGCGATGCCAATCCGCAAATTTGTGATGCATCTGTTCCTTTATTTCCTAATTGCCCACTTAAACTACTTGCAACATCTCCTAATCCTCCAAGTTGATCACTTATTTGCGAACCAATTGCTCCCTGAGCTAAACTTGAAATTCCACTTGTTGAACTTAAATCAAATCCAGGAGGATATTTTGGAACGCACGCATTAAATTTAAAATCCTTGCCTACAAAAACAGGAAAAACTCTGCAGTCAGGATTCTGAGGGCATTTTGCCAGGCAAGCTCCCTCACAGCCTTTCTGTCCATTAAGTGAAATACACTGTTCCCACATATTTACTCTGCATATTGCATCACTAATTTTTTTGCCATTACTTAACGTTTTATCATTCTCAACACAAATCTCTTTTCTGTAATCAGCACACGGCTCACTTACAACTTCACCATTTTCACAAACATACCTAAAATGCCTGCTACCAACAACATCCTTGCTTGGCAATGGAACTAAATTCTGCCCTCCAATCTGCCCATCATAAACACACCATGATTCTCCATTTAATCTATTCTTCTTTGTGTTTGCATTATCAGGAGCATTCTTGCAATTTAAATCCCTGCATGTATAACCCTCTAAATTTCCATCGTCAATTCCAGGTCTGAATTTTCCGCAAATGCTTCCTAAATTATAATCACAGTTTCCGCATGTTGAACTTCCAGCATTATTTGAATTAGGATTGCAGCTTTGGCTTTCACTTAACACTAATCCATTATTCCAAGCTCTTTGCTTGTCAGAAGAATAAATATTTTCAGCATTGCCACAAGAATCAAACCAATAAATTTCATCTCTACCTTCTACACAATTTGTAGACTTTTGTTTTTCGCAGACAGTATTTAATGCAGTATTTGAACAGAGTTTGCCTTCATTAAATTCTCCAGGAATTAAATCACATTCTTCCTTTGTAGTAAATTTGCAGTTTCTTTTATTATCTTCTTCAGCTATTTCCTCGCCATAAACACAAGCTCCTGTTTTTTCAGCATTTGCAATTCCCAAGCAACTTAACTCATCAGTAATTTCAGGCTTGAAATTCGTTGTTAAACCCTCTAACTGCGATAATCTTCTGCATCTTTGTTCTGTTACAAATTGTGCATTTAATCCTAAAACACAACAACCCTTAACACACTCTCTTGCTTCGCATAAAGGCGAATCAGCCCAAACTCCATTATCTTTTTCCTCACACTGCTGTTTTAAACTATTTGGATCACACAATCCTTCATTAGTATCATAACAACATCCGGGTTTGCATTGTGTTGTTTCACCACAGCTTGTTGGCAAGCAAGTTCCATCACACTCAATTCCGCATTGCGAACTCGGAAATTCTCTACAAGAATTGCCAGATTGAGAATTCACGCAACAACTCACACTTGTTGATATTGCGGTTGTTGATTGCGCTGAAACACTTGGAATAATATCTATAAAATTAAAAATATTATTAATTAAATCCCTAAAAATATTTTTATTTGAATTATTATTCGGTAAATTGGTATTATTATAATCATTAACATTTCCAATAATCCATGAAAATGAGAATATAGTTAACACTAATAGTGTTATTTCAAAAATTGAGATTGTTTTCTTGTATTTTGAATTGCTAGAAACACTGGCTAAATTAGATAATTTTAAACCATTACTAACATCTATTAACTTAACTTTATTATCGCAACTTAGTTTAGGATTGTTGGTTAATGAATTGCTAGAAACACTGGTTAAATTGAGTTTATCTGATTTATTATAATCATATTGCTTACTATTTAGGCTGTTTTTTATATTTCCAGATTTATTATGATTTCTATTGCTGGCTAAATTATAATTAATTTTTTTATTATATTTTGAATTATTCCTACTAAGATTATTCAACTTGTTATTATGATTATACTTACTAATTAAGTCGTTTTCTATATTCAAAATTTTATATGATTTCCCAGCTATTTTATTATTTTTTATTACTTTTTCCATTTTTCATTTTAACTCGGAGTATTTAACACACATCCTCTGACAGCAAACCTCCATAGCTTGCCAGAGTTTAGATGCTTTACGCTGTAAATTTTATTATCATCGCCTGTCTGGAATTTTTTTATTTCAATATCCGGATTTTCTCTTATAATTAAGATATAATCTGAATTGCAATATTTTGCTTCCTGCTCAATTATTTTTTGTGTTGCAACAGCCATTTCATATAAAGGACTTTCAACACTTGAAATAAATTCGCTGAATTTTCTTGGCTGGCCTGCTTTTTCAGCAGTCACTTTTCTTTTTATTATTGTTTTAATTGCTCCCGGAATTAAATCCACTGAAAAATTCATCTCGTTTTCAATTGTAACTTTGTAACCCTGGCTTTCTAATTCTTGTTTTAATTTTGCAAAACAATCACTTACTTTTTTGTCAATATAGCTATGAATCTGGTCTTCTAAATGCTCAATAATTACCGGCTCTTGCGGAATGCATCTGGCATAGTTATTTGGCGTGTAGCATAAATATGTGTAATTTTTATAAGGTATTTCATCTTTTTCTCCAAGATGATAACCGAATGCTTTGCTAATTCTTGCATCTTCTAAATTAATATAGCCTGTATTGTCAATTAGCTTTTCAGCAGCTTCCTCAACTCCAATTCCAGCACACTGCTCCATATTTTGATTTGGCTCTTTAACTTCTTTTTCAATATAAGTTTTTATCGGCCCTCTGTAAAGTGTGAAAAGCAAGATTATTGCAACAACAATAAGTATTGCAAGCATGATGAATATTGTTACCTGGCCCTGCTTATTCCAACTTTGATTTTTTAACATTATCTTGCTATCCATAAATTTACCCCCTCTTTTTTTATTCTTTCAACTTTATTCTCTACAACTAACTCTAAAAGATATTTATCCGCAGTATTCCATGAAATTTTAAAGTATTTGGCAACTTCAGAACTAGTAACTACTTTATTCTTCCTTACAAATTCTAATAATTTATTTGTTTTGGTCGCAGGATGCATAGAAACCTCGCTGGTGCCTTTTATTTATGAATATTCATATTAAATTACATATTAATATTACTACTTAATATCATATGTATAATAATAATCACTATTTAAATTTAACTTCTTCCATTACTAAAATACTTGTAACCCCCATTAAATAACAACAAAGAGAAAGATTTAAATATTATAAAACCCCTATTAAAATGATTAAAATGAACGTATCAAGAAGAGAATTTTTAGAAGCAATAGCAGCAGGGCTAGCTGGATTTTTACTGTCTGGAATAGCTGTTGCATCTCCAAAAAAACAGCCCAAAATCCTCAATAATAAATATGAAGAATCTGTTCATTGTTGGACTGTATTGGAAGGAGATAAGTGGAGAGTTGAACATGAAATCCCAATGTCTGGAGAATATTGTGGTCCAGAAATAAAAATTACAAACTACAAAACATTTTCACCAACTAAGAAAGAACAACCTTTAAGGAAAAAGGTTCATTTATATTCTACTACGTTTTTTTCAGAAGGAGGATTAGAAGAAGCTATTGAAATAGGAGAAATAAATCCAAATTCCGGAACTTATTTTGCAGGAGAGTTATATCTAGTTTTAACACCATCAGGAACATATTGCCGATTTTATAATACTATCGGAAGGCGTGGATTTAATGATGATCGAGGAGTAGAAACATATGATAAATCTTATTTGGATGTCCATACCGAAGTTTTAAACGACTGGCAAAGAGTTCTTTATAACGAAATTCATTTAACAAATTCTGATATTGAAAATATAAAAAAGTTCAGGCAGAAAAGATTTGAGAAATGGAAATCAATGTTTGATAGTTTAACTCCAGGAGAGATATCACAACTATCAAAAGATCATCCATTGCTTGAGCAGATATTTTATGTTTCTAGAAATAAGGAAAAATTGGGGATTACGTTATTTGATAGAGAATTTGAAACAGTTAAAGGAGAAAAAAATTATGATAAATTTGCGCAAATTTCAAAAAGATTGTCAGAAAGAACTACAGAAGATGAATTTGATGTTATGATTAATAATCTAGCAAATAGATTTTGCTGGCCAAATCATAATAGCAGGGATATGGATAAATAATTCTAGTTATAATCATTACAAGCCTTTTTCTGAGCTTCCCAAGTTCCCTCTTTTCCATCATCACTTATCCACTTTTTATTTAACATAAGTTCGAAATGTAAATGTGGCCCCATGCTATTGCTTCCACACCGATATGAAGTAAGGGAACCAATTTTATCTCCTGTATTTACATGATCTCCATTATTTATACTAGGTTTAATATGGCATAAAACTACTTTATTATCTATTTCATTGTCAATTATAACACAAGATCCATAACTTAAACTAAACACTTCAATAACTTTTCCACTAATAGGAGAATAAACATCAATACCTTTTTTTGTTTGTTCGTATGAATCTTGACAATCAACTCCAGGCCCTAAATCAACAGCACAAAAACCGCTTCCACACCTTACATATCCGTGCCCTGACCCTGGTTTTCCATGAACTTCAGAATTATAACTTTTAGGGTTATAAATTATAGGTAAAACGCATTTTTTATTTTCACTTCCCCCTCCTCCAGGTGGTACACATGTCTCATCAGCAGCAGATTTTGCAAATCCTGCTGGACAAGTAGGCTCTGTTGGCTGCAAAATCGGTATCTTACAGCAAGCTTTTGGTCGTGGAAAAAATAAACCTACTGTCCCACATCCGGTTCTTCCATCAATTTTTTGTCCACTTGTGCATCTTGTAGTTTGCGAACAGCTTAATGAATAAGTTATTCCATTTTCTATTATATTTCCA
>JACPLR010000028.1 GCA_016186425.1 Candidatus Pacearchaeota archaeon
ACAATTACAAGAAGCCACATATGAGTTTAACAAATGGAAAGCTTAGAACTCCCTATCAAGCTTTCCTAGAAAAACAGAGAAAAGAATAAAAACAATGAATAACTTAAATCAGCGAGGTAACATTAATAGAGGATATTACAAAAACCTGTTCACTTCATTAGCTAGTTAATGGTTAAACTAGTTACTGACAAAAAAGATATAGAGAAGATAATAAATGATAAAATCAAAGGAAGAAAACTAATTTTTACAAGCTATTATTATCTAGGAATTGATAAAAAAGGAATTAGCCATGATAAGGTTCTAGACACATTTGAAAATTTTGAGAAGGTAAGTTTTATTGAAATAAAATCACTAAAGTATGGAGATATTGGTTACGAACTATTTTACAAAATTGATGAAGATATTACCTTTTCCATAGCAACATGTCCAAGAAATGGAAGCATTTTATTAATTCATGCAATAGAATACAAGAGAGACCTGAAAAAAAGACTTAAGAAGCAATAGGAACTTGTTTTCTAGTAGGAATATGAATACTATAAGGGAATTTAAAAAATTCCTTGCCAGATTTTAATAAAAATATAATAACATAGCCATTTCTTAATTCTTTAATTGAAAAGTCAGCATAATTAAGCTTGCTTAAAATTTTTGGGTTAATATCCAATGAATTTAAGTATTGGGAAGCGTCAATTAATTCAATATTTGTCACTTTACCTTGTTTATTAAAATCAAGGATAACATCTAAGATTCTTACGCTTCCATCCATAACATCTTTCTCACTTTTCCTTGAAATAAACAGCCTATCTGAAAAATCATCATACATAAATGTTGTTTTTTTATCCATTTTAAAATAAGAGTTATGGATTTTATAAGGTTTTCTATAAGGGGATTTAAAGGTTTTTAAAAGAAATTTAGTTAAGATGATTACTTTGTATCTTTATTTCTTTATATAATTCTCTTTTAGATTTTCTTACTGCTTCAAGAGTTTGTTCTGCAAATTTAGGTTTATGTCCGTCAACCCATCCCATAAATCCTCCATTAACAAGATAAATAACCATGCGTTCAAAATGTGGGGCAGACACGAGATAGTCTCCAATAAAAATTGATCTCTCATCATTAGCAACCCTTACAGGTACTTTTTTCCCATTAGTATATAAATTAATTTCATCTTCAGGGGAAATTTGCCCTTGTTGCTCCTCTAATCTGCTTCCTACATGAAATCTTTGCAATTCTGGAAGATATGATTGTTCTGCTTCCAGAATCATCTTAAACAATTCCCCTTCATATTCTTGTTCTTTTTGCCAGAATTGATCTAGATTAAAACCAAAAATCTGTGATTGATAAATTTTAGAATTATCTGCAAGATACTCAATTAATTCACATAAATGTCGTGTTGAAAAAGTATATTCACCTACTCTAGTAAACTGAGTAAATGGACCATAAAATCCAGATTCTATTTCACCATGTGATTCTGTAACTAGCAATAATGTCATTTTATTATTTTTCAGAATAAGTTGTTTGTTTATAAATCTTCCTAACCCAAACTACAATTAGTTATCCTCGCCAAATCTGCCAAAGGAACAAAACCATCTCTTCTTGTGCCGTCAGCAAACTGCCATGTCGGGTAACCGTCTATATTGGCATCTTTGCATATCTGCAGCTGCGCATTTCCATCAGGTGTTGAACACTCTATATAATTAATATACTGCCAGCTGCTTCCAAAAGCTTTTTTCTGCTCTTTGCAATGTGGACACCAAAAAGCTCCGTACATTGTTGTATTTTTCTCGCTTAAGCATTGTGCAAAAGAATCATATTTCCCGTCATTTGGATTTTCCTTGAAAGCCAGAAAATAGGCAATTCCAATAATAATAAGCACTGCAACAATAATTAAAATCCAATTTCTTGTCTTTCTTTTATCACTTATTTTTAATATTGGTTTTTTAACATCTTCGTAATGTTTAGAACTATTATGCATATCTAAAGCTTCTTTGCTTGCAAATTCCCTATCACATTTTTCGCATTTATATTCAGCCATTTTAAAAGTATAATTATAATCTAAAAGAAGATATTTAAAGTTTCCTAATAAAGAAAAATTAATTTAGCGTCCATAGTCCAGCTAAATTTGAAGATTAATTTGGAATGTGAAGACCTTATTAGGTTAATTAAATAGTCAGGTTAGTAATTTAAAATATAAATTAGATCAATTTTTCGCAAAGAAAAATTTATTTATTGTAAGGATTTAAGGATTATCTAGAAACACCAGGTTCCTCTGGTTTCTTAGTAAAAACTCTTGGGCATTGACCAACTAACTGAGATCTTAAATGATTTAGAGGATTTTTAGCTTTTTCTAACCAGTTCGCAGACTCTCTAGCCCAATGTACCGGTTTTTCTCTTGGTAAAGTTTCTTTATAACTAGCTCCCCCTTCACCTTCAGGCGAATAAAAAACTCCTTGATCAATGTAATTTGTATTAAACGTTCTATAACTTTCCATAGCTAGTAAAGATTAAGGTTATTTTTAAACATTTATATCCTAAAAATTAATCGCAGTCTGGACCTGACTGAAAAGAATGATACAAAAATCCGATTAAAGCAGAAGAACCCATCTTTGCGAATCCTGTACGCTCTAACTCTACTGATTGATTAGAAACTCCATAAAATGCCTTGCCTGCACCAATTACAAAATTTACTCCACTAGCAATTGTAAGACTATTTTTACAATCAGATTCAATTTTCATTTTTCTTTCCAACTTTTCTTGATAGTCTGCATTATACTGATCTCTTGTTATTGATTTTATATGCTCGTTCATATTTATCTTGCCTTATTAATAGTTTATAAACCTTTTTATATAAAAAATTATAGAAAACTCTAGGACGATTAAGTAAAATTATTAATTAAATAAAAAAGCCAAGAATTTTTACAACAAACTCTGTATAGCTGACTCAAAGTTGCTGAATGGAACAGCTCCTGAAACTGCCTGAGTGTCTCCGTCTTTGTTAATTAAAACAAAGTAAGGAGTTCCCTGACCGCCAGCAGATTGTGCCTGCTGTGATTCCTTATTAACTTCAGCAGCAGCTTCTCCTTCATCCAAACACTTATTAAATGCAGCTGTATTCAATCCCACTTGTCCAGCATAATTCTTCAAACTTTGTATATCTAAAGCCTGCTGGTTTGTGAATAACTTATCATGATATTCCCAGAATTTTCCTTGTCGATTTGCGCATTCTGAAGCTTCAGCAGCTTTTTGTGCTTGAGGATGAATTGAAGTTAGTGGAAAGTGTTTGTAAATTAAATTAACCTGTCCTTTTTTGAAATAATCACTAGATTTAAACTGAGCTATAGCCCCAGAATAAGCTCTCTCACAGAAAGGACACTGAAAATCAGAATATTCAACTATAGAAATTTTAGCATTTTTATCTCCCAAAACAGGATCATTAGATTCAATACTTGGATTAATATTTCCCGCAACTCCTGTATTTCCAGAAGGCTCATTATTCACAACAACATTGCCAGTTCCAGGGTTGCTTCCTCCGAGCATGCCTCCAAAACCTCCAGTGAATAAAGAAATTATGAATAATCCAAGAAATAAGAAAGTTCCGATTTTCCAAAGTGATGCTTTTTTCAAAGTAATTGTTCCAGTCCCGCTTTCATGATGAGCGACAGAAGCTTCTTTGACTTCTTCTTTTACTCCTTCAATATTTGATTTGACCATTTTTTATTTAGATATTAGTATCTATGAAAAGGGCTTTTTAAATTTAACTATGATTAAATTTATATCTAAAAAATATTTCCTAACATTTTTAAAGATCACTTTCTTAATTAAAATATGAAAAATAATGGATTAATTATAGGTGTTGTAATTATTTTAATTGCTGTTGTTTTAATTGGAGGTCTAACCGCTTATATTTTATCCAATAATACAACAAGTAATTCTAATACAAATACTAATCTTCCATATTCAAATACACAACCTTCAACAAACACAGAAACAAATGCTAATCCGCCTGTAACCAATGCATCAGCTAATCCAACAACCTCAACTCCAAAAACTTATGATGTTGAAATAAAAAACTTTGCTTTTTCTCCGAGCAGCTTGACAATTAAAAAAGGAGATAGTGTAAGATGGACGAATAGGGATTCTGTAGAACATACTGCAACTTCAGATAACAATGCTTTTGATTCCTCACTTTTATCCAATGATGAAAGTTTCACTTTTACATTCAATGAAGCAGGAGAATTTTCTTATCACTGCACCCCCCATCCTTACATGAAAGCAAAGATAATTGTTGAGTAAAAATATTTATAAGTTTTCTAATTTTGAAAGGGTTTGATTCCTATATATTGCTCTTGGTTCTTCACAACTTTGAAATTGAGAGTCCACATATTTATATGCCAGAAAAATAGCTGACGGACGAATAAATAGTTCTGCAATAAATCCTGTTATTGCACCACCTTCTGCAAATTTTCTCGCTCCATTTGAACCATCAACCAAATATCCGATCATAGCACCAACACCAGCACCAACAACAGGAGATACAACCATCCCCAAACATCCAAGGCTTTCTGCAATTTTTTCAACATTCTTATTTACTTTGTTAATACTTCCTGAAAACAAATCATAAACATCTGTAACATATTGTTCAATAATTGGTCTGTATTTTTCATCCATATCATAACCACTAACTAATTTACTAGTATCTAAATTTCCGCTTCTTTTGAGATTCATATCTATTTCTTGATCAATTATTTTAAGTAATTTTTCAGGTTTCATATTATAAAAATAAAAAGAGAAGCTATTTATAAATATTTAGATAAAATATTAATAATATCAACAATTCTTGAATCATACCATATCCTTGCCTTATTTAAATGTAAAAGTTACTAGATATCTTAAAATATCTTAAATATGATTAATCAAAATAATAAATAAGGATTAAATTTTTCACATAGAAAAATTTTATATTGTATAGATTCAAAAACATTTTGAAATCATGCCATATCTTTTCCTAATTTTTCCGCTATATCTAATGTCTTTAAACTATTTTATTTACTTTATCAAGATTTATTCATGCCTTAAAATAAAAACATTTATTAATCAATAAATAATTAATATAAAATAAAATGGTAAAACTAAAACAGCTTCTTCCAAAAAATAAAATAAATCTTCTATGGATGCTGCTTCTTGCTCTGCTTATTATAATTCTTGCAACCGGAATTGATTATTACATTCACACATTAGAAGAGGAATATGCAGTTCCTTCAGTATACTTCACAAATAAAATAATCTACGGAGGATTATTTATTTTTATAATCCTAGTTATTTTCAGGAAGCTGCATTCAAGCAACAAGGCAATAATTGCTGCTTTAATCACAAGTATTTTATTAGAAGTAAAATACACTCTTCAAGGTTATCCTAAAATATTTTTAATAATTTTTATATTTATCCATTTCGGAGCTATTCTGCTGCCAGCATGGATTCTTTTAGGTAAGTTTGATAAGTATATAAAATAAAAAAGAATTATTTATTTAATTCAACATATCTTCTCATTTGATATTCAGATAACATTGGAACATTAACATTATTGCTCAATCCTAATTTATAGTATGCATTAGCTAATTCCTCTTGGCTTAATTGTCCATCATGATTAACATCTGCTGCATTTACAAATTCTGTATATGTTTTTTCATGTCTTCCTCTATCCACTTTATAATTCCAGTATAAACAGAAAGGCATTCCTACAAAGGCTATCACCAAAACTGTTCCAGCAATAAAATCTTTAAATGAATCTTTAAGTGATTCAGATAACTGGCCCTCTTTACTTCTTCTTGTTATACTTTCTTCCATTACAAATTATACTTTTCTCCATTTAAATAATTAATTATATTTTATCATATAATTAAGCATCTATCTCTAAAGGAAATCGCATTTTAACTTTCTGCAAAATCTCTTTAAGAATTCTTGACCTTTTCTTAAAACTCAATATGCCTATCCCTTTTATCTCCCGAGTTTCTTCATCCTTTGTAATAAATACTCCCTCTTCAATTTCTTCAGTATACTCTTTTTCAGATGGAAGGCCAAAGGTTATCTCTAAGAAATCTCCCTCTTCATCATAATAAATATCATATGTTTGATTTTCCATTTTATTTATTTTATTTGTAAAAAACGATATAATAATCAAGAAGGAACTTTCGTTTTAATCATTTTTAAGATACTTTCTGGAATATCAACATCAATAGTTTTTAAAGGATCATCACTTTTTTGTACATTAAAAATAGCATAACCTTTTACCTCTCCTGTTTTTTCATCAATCCTAACAAAAGTATCTTGTCCTATTTTTTCGTATCTGGATTCTGTTGGTTCTCCGAATCTTATTTCAAGATAATCAGATTCTATGTCATAATATATATGTAATTTTGGATTCATTTTACTATAGAAACTTAATAAATTCAACTAACCCCATTTATTTCTATATTAGCTGGAAGAGGTATTTTTATATCTTTCATACCACCCCTTTTTTTAAAATTAAATATTTTAAAACCTTTTAACTCTCCTGTTTTCTCATCATGCCCTTCAAACAAATCATCATCAATTTCATCAAAGTAAATTTCTGTAGGCTCGCCTATTTGAATCTCCAAAATATCTGCTTCAACATCATAATATATCTGTAAATTTCCTTTCATCTTCTGATTATTTTTCTTGTAATAAACGCTGTAGTAATATAACCTTCTCCATTTAAATATTTAACTGCAACAAGCAAATATCTGTTTTTATCCTTAAAATAAGAATAATAATTTCTTTTGGTATCATCAAATTTATGTGACACAATTAAGGTAGGGTTTATCAAAGTTGTTTTTATTTCTTCAAAATATTGCTCAATTCCTTTATGTCTCAAAATATGCTTCCATCTTTCATTAGACAGATGTATTTTCCTGCCAGTTTTATCTATAACGTCTAAAACATATACCATTAAAACCAAATGTTAAGGATATTTATAAAAGTTGATGATTTAATTATTTCAGAATATATTCATTTTTTCCCATTAGAAACCTTTATTAATCCACTTAATCCAAGATAATTGGAAACAGGGTGAAAAACTTCAACCTCCTGAATAAGGGGGTTGGAGGAATATATGAACGAAAATCATGATAAAAATACAATTCTCACAACAGAATTAACTGATGAAGAAAAAGAAAAAACAAGGAATTATTCTATAAAAGAAGGTTCTGCAGCATCTGTTATGTCGGGAGCTGGAGAATCATATATAACTCCATATGCACTTGAGTTGCAGGCAAATAACGCGCAAATAGGTTTCTTAACAAGCTTAACAGGTTTTCTAGGCCCGATATCTCAAATTTACGGAAGCAGATTAATCGAAAAATATTCGAGAAGAAAAATTGTTGTTGCTAGTGTTATATTGCAAGCTTCTATGTGGCTTGTTATTCTTTCCTTAGGTTTTATATTCTTAAAATATGAAAAAACATTTTACTTAATTCCTCTACTAATTTTGTCTTTTATTTTATATGCAATGTCTGGATCTCTAGGAGGGCCAGCATGGTTTTCATTATTAGGGGAGGCTGTTCCAGAAAGCATAAGAGGAAAGTATTTTTCAAAGAGAAACAGAATTAACGGAGCTGTATCAATCACAGCAACACTAATCGCATCTGTCTGGCTTTATTATACAAAACAATGGGAAATATTAATTTTTGGTTTCATGACTTTGTTTGCAATAGCGGCAATATCCAGATACATTTCAGCATATTTTCTAAGCAAGCATTATGTTGCTGAAATAAAGCTTGAAAAAGAATATTATTTTTCATTCTGGCAGTTTATAAAAAAAGCTCCGCACAATAATTTTGGAAAGTTCGCTATTTTTATTGTTCTAACAAACTTAACAATAAATATTGCAGGCCCGTTTTTTGCAGTATATATGTGGAAAGACCTTCAGTTTAATCCAATATGGTTCACAATGGTTAACGCTTCTGCAACAGTATTCTCAATTTTATTTGTTCCAATATGGGGAAAGTTCGCAGACAAATATGGAAACAGGGAATTAATAAAAATATCAGGCATTATTGTAGCAATAATACCATTTTTCTGGTTATTCTCAAAAAATCCTATTTATTTAATGTTAATTCCTCAATTGCTTTCAGGTCTGGGACATTCAGCCTTAGGATTAGCATCATCTAATTTTATTTATGATGCTGTAACACCTCAAAGAAGAGCAATAGTAGTAGCTTATTACAATGTGCTTAATGGTGTTGGTGTTTTAATAGGAGCAACTCTCGGAGGATTAATAGCTCAATATGCTCCAATCACATTTATAAATATTTTCTTATTTATTTTCCTAATTTCAGGCATTGGCAGACTGATAGTTTTTGCAATAATAATGCCAAAAATAAAAGAGGTAAGAAAAACAACTCATCCCACTCAGAAAAATCTTCTTTTATATTTTAATGAAATACAGCTAAGTGAAATAAATCCGATAAATATAATTTACAGGAAGATTAAAAGAAAAGATAAAACTCAACACAATAAAGCTTAAAAATGATTCTTACATCAAAGATATATGGAAACTTGTGAAGCCCCAAATGTTACAGGCACTGAAGAAAATAATTACAAAAGAAAAGGACACTTTCTTAATCAAGTAAGCCTAATAGGAAATATGTTTGATATTTTTGGAAGAAAATTTAGAGAAGTTACCCACTTTAGTTTTCGTAAAGATTTTTATGGTCCATCTGATTCACCCTTGGTAAACACACTTGAAATTAAATATGAAGGCATAGCTGTGTATAGGGACTATGAATTTGAACATCAATATACTGGGGGAGGGAAGGTTTATATACCGGGAGAATGGGAAAATCATTTAAATAATCTAGCAGATCTTGCTGGTCTAGCCCTTAGGAAAAGACAGGAAGATGTTTCAGATTTTTTGGATCATAAGCTTCCCAGAGAATTACAATCAGCTCTTCATATATAATATAAAAATAACTCTTATTATCTTTAACCCACATATATTTCTGACAATAGAAATCTATTTAAACTCCAGACTGCTTAATAAAATATGAAAATAGGCCAAGATTATAAGGCCCATCAAAAAAACTGGGTGAAATTCTCTAGTTTTAGGCTGGCTTATGTCTTAATTGCTAACCCCATTATACTCTCTAGAAAAGGGACAATTAAATTCTGTTAATGCAACGATTCTCTCTCGGATCGTGCATAACATTTTTCAAATGGTTTCTCAAAACATTTATACAACAAGACTTGAACAGGATTTCAATAATAAGATTAATGTAAAATATTTGCAGGAAGGTATATCAGATTGGATTGAAGTTAAGGAAGCTGCAGGTAATAAAGATATAATTAAAGTAAAGCAAAAGATTAAGAAAAATATAGTAAATAATAAAAATAAAAAAGGCTCTTCAAGTTTTGCAGTTATTGATTCTGTAATAGATGTAATGAAGAGCATCGGAATAAACAGAGAAACACTTGACGAATTTATAATGATATTTACCCCGACTTCTATAAAAAATAACCATACATATAAATAAGGTAACAAAGAGGGGCATTTGTAGCCCCTCTCCCTCTTTAATATAATTTTATAAAAAATTAAATTAAACAAACATTAACTTGATTAAATCATTTTAAATAAGGCATAAATTTTCTTTTAATGAAAATTTACCATTGTATAGATTCAAGAAATATTTTGAAAATAATGCCATATCTTTGCATTATTTATTAAATGAAGGTGTCTGATCACTATGATTTAAATTAATTAACTTAAAAGTCAGGTTAAATTTTTCATATGGAAAAATCTAGTATTGTAATATTTTCAAAAAAACTCTTTCTATTTCCCAAACTTATATTCTCTTAAAGTTTTATATTCCTGATTTCTCTGGAGAAAGCCTTCTATAAACTTATTGTTGTTATCCCTGTCAACAATCTGATTTATTGAATATGTTTTTATTCCGCTAGTGCTTGCTGCCGCGTTTAGTGTTGTTTTCACTTTAGACATTACTTTCTTGTTTGTATCTTCACTTAAAAGAACATCGTTATTTGCAATATCTGCAACTCTTCTTGCGCTTGATAGTGTTGAGCCTATTGGAGTAAATAATAACTTTCCTTCCTGTTTCTTTGCAATAATATCTCCAGAATTAACTCCAACCCCAAAATTAATTTTCTGGCTGAACTTATCATTG
Organism: Candidatus Pacearchaeota archaeon; assembly: GCA_016186425.1. Taxonomy (GTDB): domain Archaea; phylum Nanobdellota; class Nanobdellia; order Pacearchaeales; family GW2011-AR1; genus JACPLR01. The sequence goes on from JACPLR010000028.1 coordinate 10,194, forward strand.
TGAAATTTTAATTTCGCAGATACAGCTTTTGCAACTCTTACAGCTGTAACTTCATTTTCAAAGGTTTTTGTTGAAAGAGGTGCAAATATTCCAACTATAAAATCATCAGCCCTGTAAACTTTTCCTTTGCTATTATTAATCTCGCTTGTAATGCTCTTAAGAGTTTCATTGACAAACTGATTATTGCCTTTTACTTCATTATAATTCTTTATCTTAACAGCAACTAAAGAAGAAAATTGCTTGTTTCCGTCTAAAACAGGAGCATGAACAGCAATTCCAGTATCATGCTCAATAACTGGAAGTGATTTCTCATCTTTTCCAGGAACTACTTTGACAACTCCGCCTTTTTCTTCTTTTTTATCCCCTATTATTGGCGCAACAAAACCCGTTTTTGGAGGATTTGTTTTTCCTACATTCCCCATTCCTCTATTCCCAAAACCTGTGAATATATTTTTATTAATAACCTTTTTAGATGAAAGTAAAATAAATGATCCAAATATTGCTATTAAAAATATCCATGCAATCCATGTCCTGCTGAAAAATCCTCCAAGTTTTCTTTTTCCAGAACCGTCAAGAGAAATAGCCTCTCCAGTTAAAGGAACGTTTGACCAGCTTGCAGACTTTCCTTCATCATCTTTGACAACAATATCGTAATCCCCATTAGGCGCAGTAAGCTCGAATTCAACAGACTCGCCAGGATTAAGCTCTAAATGACTGACCTTTGTCTCATTTCCTATTCTTATCTCAACTGTTTTATTATAAGGCACATTGCCAACACTTCTTATAATTAAGGTTCCATTAACCATATCAAAAGTTGCTTCCATATTTTTCTCAACATAAAATTCTTTTTCGCTAACAACACTCTCTGATTCAGCGCTTAATTTCCAGTAGCCAAAAGGGGCATTTTTTTCTAAGGTATAATAATTAATCTCTCCAACATTTGACATTTTAGCAAGTATTTCTTTTCCACTAACATCTAATAGCTTAAATGCAACCGCCTTGCCTTCAATGTTCAAGCCCGTCTGATCATATAAAACAGCTTTAAATTCAATATCCTTGCCTGGATTAACATTTTCAGGAGCGGTTAATTCAATTCTTGTTGGCTTTTGCTTTATTTCAATTAAATCACTTGCCTGCCCAAAATTTGTAACTTCTCCTTTATCATTTTTCTCGCTGACAAAAATCACAATTTCATAACTTTTAGCAGCAACATTACCTGGAATTGTCATATTTCCGGAGAATTTATTATTCACAACAGGAACAACAGAGTTTAATTCTATTCCAGAAAACTTTAATTCAACACTTCCATCAACATCTCCCCCATTTGCCCTTTTTACCTCACCATTAAAAAGCAAATTCTCTCCAGGCTCAAAACTATTGCCATTAAACATAACAGAAACATCAATCTTGTCAGAAATTGTAAAAACAAAACTTTGTTTTTTTACTCCATTAAAGCTTAAAGAAAGGTAACATTGGCCTTTCATGCTTCCAAGAAATTCTTTTGTAAGTGGCGCTGAAATGCTTGCTGTTGAAGTATCATCAACATAATGAAAATAAAGCATTTTGCTGCTGCCAACATTTCCTTCTGCCTCACCACAAACAAGCTCGACACTTGCCCATCCATCACTTCCATCACTTCCAAGTTCAACATTCAGGTTATCTCCTATATTATAAACACTTTCAGGCTGTGTTGCAAGAAAAATATCCGCACTTGCAAATGAAATTATAGAAATAATAAAAACAAATAATAAACTGCTAAATAATATGCCTTTCACCATCTTTTTACCCATAATCAATTTAGCATAAAAGGATATTTAAAGATTTCTCTAATGCAGAAATCTTGTTTTAGAATAATGGGATTGAATTAACAACTTAAATAACCCTAAATGGGATAAATTTCCTGTTAAAGAGAAATTTAGTATTAGTATGATTCGAGATTTTGAAATATGGCAATATTTCTACCTAATTTATTATGTCTGTCAATTAAGTTATTCATTTAAGTCTCAATTAATGTTATAAGAAGAACTTTAGGTTCTTTTTGTCAAGAACAACTTTTATAAACATCTTTCCCATTATCATAATATGAAAAAAGAAGCGAGTAAGAAATCTATAATTAATCCATGGGAAGTTTCGGGAAATGTTAATTATGAAAAGCTAATTAAGGAATTTGGAACCTCTAAAATTTCAGAGGATATTTACAAAAAACTTGACAAATGTCATCCATTATTAAAAAGAAGAATTTATTTTTCTCACAGGGATTTTGACAAATGGCTTGAAGATTACCATAAAGGAAAAAAAGTTTCTGTTATTACAGGTCGTGGTCCTTCTGAAAAAATGCACCTTGGCCATTTAGTCCCATTTTTAGTTGCAAAAAGCCTGCAAGAACAGTTTAACTGTGAAGTCTTCATACCTATATCAGATGATGAAAAATTCTTTGTAAAAAAAGATTTATCATATGAAAAAGCTCTTGAATATTCAAAAGACAATATTCTCGATTTAATAGCATTAGGTTTCAAGCCCGGAAAAACATTCATATTTCAGGATTTTGTTTATACAGATATTTACAAATATGCTGCTCAAGTTGCAAAAAGAATGACTTATTCAACAGCCAAAGCAGCATTTGGATTAACTCCTGAGAATAATGTTGGCTGGAGCTTCTACCCTGCTGTGCAGGCAGCCCACATTTTATTTCCTCAATTTCATAGAGGAAAGCACAGAAGCGTTGTTCCAGTTGGAATTGATCAAGATCCTTTTATAAGGTTAACAAGAGATGTTGCATCATATCCTGAATTTAATTTTGAAAAACCAGCTGCACTTCATGCCAAATTTATTCCTTCTCTTCATGGAAGTGTAAAAATGTCATCGTCAGAATCAGCAAGTGAGGGAGTTATTTTTCTATCAGACACTGCAAAAGAAGTTGAAAAAAAGATAAAAAAATACGCTTTTTCAGGCGGGCAGGCAACAATTGATGAACATAGAAAGCATGGAGGAAATCCCGATATTGACGTTTCATTTCAATACTTAAAAATGCTTTTCGAGCCAGATGATAAAAAACTAGCAAAAATAGAAAGTGATTATCGTTCAGGTAAGCTATTAACAGGAGAACTAAAAGAGATTTTAATAAAAAAGATAAATCTTTTTCTTAAAGAACATCAGAAAGCAAGAGAACAGGCAAAAAAACAGCTTGACAAGTTTTTGGTGAAGTGAACCTCCCTATGCCAAAAGCATAGGGCATCCAAAATTTATATAAACCCAATATTTAATTGATTATTATCTATTTGAAAACATACCATAAGAAATTTTTCATG
>JACPLR010000005.1 GCA_016186425.1 Candidatus Pacearchaeota archaeon
ATTAGAACACACAAATGAAATCTCTGCTAAGAATCTTGGAGAGATGGGTTCTAAGAATAATTATAAATTAGGAGTTAATGTTTTTGAATTTGATAAAGTCGAGAATCCTCTCTTAAGAGTTGTTAGTCTTTATTCCGACAGGCTCTTTGATGGTTACAGGTTGGTTGTTAATGGCAGCAACTCTTTTGGCCTCAGGGGTGGTGTTGCTTTCGGGGTGTTGGATAATGACACCGTAGGCGTCGCGCCGAAAAAATAAAGTAACTGAAAGATTTATTAATTCTTAATATCTTTATTTCTTGTCTTAGTTGGTATTATACCTGCTAGGGCCACACGCCGATTAATAGTGTCTTTAATTTAAAAATTATAAGACCATAAAATTCAACTGCGACAACTAGTAATAAAAATGAAACTTGAAGCAGTGGTGATTTACTTTCAATTAATAGGCTACAAGCTGGGTTGTTAGTCTTTATTCCAACAGGAACTTTGATGGTTACAGGTTGGATGTTGATGGCAACAACTCTATTGGCAACAGGAATGGCAATGCTTTTGGAATGGCTCTAGTAACTAAGACCTTTTTTTAACACCAAAAAGTTTAAATCCATAAAATTAAACTATATATTGTGCCTTGACCTAAGCGGGAAGTCTTATATAAGATAGTACTAAGGGGAAGGTTAAACTTAACTTGTTAAGTCAATGGCCAGGGTCTTAAGAATTGATTTCACACCCCCAAGTGATTCAGGCACTTTTATTTTTAAGATATATTTATTTACTTTATTTTTTATCTTAATCAATGAAACCCATTATTATAGCAAGCAAAAAAGATCCTGCAGGGATGAATATAGTTGAAAACCTCAAAAAATCAAATTGTAAAATTCCTATTTATTTAGTAGATGTTGATATTGTTCATGCTGAAAGCATAGATAAACAAATTTTGATTTTATTATATTTGCTAGCAAGCATCAGTCTGTTAAGAAAGTCAAAAGCTTAAGTGTTCATCCAATTGGAAACTGGAAAAAATCAGAGTTTGGTGGCAAGGAAGAAACAATTTGCCCTTCAAATGCCTTAATACTAAAACACTTTTTTCAAACCCTGGAAAAAAATCTAAAAAATAATTCTTTAGAATATAATTTAACAATGGAATCAACTCATCACGGCCCTTATATTGAAACTCCTTCCTTGTTTATAGAAATTGGTTCAACATTAGAAGAATGGCATGATAACCAAGCCGGAGAATTAATTGCTAAAACAATTATCGAAGCGATAAATACAATTAATAAAATAAATAATAAGGTAAAAATAGCATTTGGCATTGGAGGCCCACACTACTGCCCTAACTTCAACGAAATTCAATTAGGAAACAGGTTTGCAATTTCTCACGTTATTGCAGAATATGCTTTGCCTTTAACTGAAAAACAAGTTAGCGAAGCAATAAATAAAACAATTCCTAAAGTAAATTGTATTTTAATTGACTGGAAAGGTTTAGGAAATGCAACTCAAAGAAACAATACTTTAGAATTATTAAAGAAATTTAATCTGGAGATTGTGAGGACAAGTGAGGGGAAATAAGAGATATTTTTGTAAATCGAAACATTATATAGTAATTTGTATTTTGGATAATACAAATTATACTAAATTTGTTCAATATACAATATGAATATAAACAAATAATAACCTTTTGATGTTATATAGTCAATTCATAAGTTATTAAGAAAAGTAAAGAAAAATAACTAAAGAGACATAAATACAAAGTTAGTAGCTTAAGCAAATAAATCATGGAAAGTTATGGTATTGATTCAAAAACAATTTTATTATAATTAATTTATTTTTTTCTAATTCAGAAAAAAATCCCCGTCATCAATATGCTCATTGCCTGTATGCCCTATAACATCTGTAATGCTTATCAATCCAACTAATTTGCTGTCTTTCATTACAGGTATTCTCTTTATCCTGTTATTTTTCATGATTTCAGCAGCTTTTTCAACTTCAGCATCCTGCGGTATAGTAATCACTCTCTTGCTCATTATGCTTGAAAGCTTGGAATCTACTTTATCAAGATTTTTTACAATATCTTTTTCAGTAACAATTCCCACTATCTTGCCATCTTTTACAATTATCAGGCTCCCAATGCCTTTGCTTGACATCATTTTAGCAGCCTGCTTGACACTAACAGTATCATCAGTTATTACTGCCTTTCGCATAATCTGGGAAACTTTCATGTTAATTTTCCTCTTTTCTTTCTTTTATTTTATTAATACTCTAATTTATCTTATTACATTTATAAATGTTTGTCAGAAAAATAAGTTTACTATTATCTCAAGAAAAATAAGTTACTAATAAGTAGTTGTGCAGCATATAAAAGTTTAAATCTTGCCTCCTTATTCTATTTTATGGAAACAACCCAAAAATCCAGGGAAGTAAAGCTGGTTGTTGTTGATGATTCCCGAACATTAATTTCAAGCTTAGAAGCTAATAAATCGGTTTTTGAGAGCCAATTTCCTTTTAACTTATCTCTTAAAACAATTCAGCTGAATCCCAACGGGACTTTTGAAGAAGCTGAAAAAAGAGTAAGGGCAGAATCAGGAGATGTTTACATAATTGATTATCGTTTTGGGAAAGCGACAGATAGAGAAAAAAGTAGGTATAATGGATTAGATCTTGCAAAAATATTAAAACATGATAATCCCAAGAGTTCTATATTCCTCACAAGCGTATATTTTGATGATTCTATGAAAGAAAGTTCTTGTCTATCTGGAATATATCGGGGTGTTGTTGAAGCTATGAAAGATGGAATTATTCAATATGTATTTCCAAAAGAAAAAATCCAAGAATTTATTAAAAGTGATATTAAAGAATATGTTTTCAAGCCATTGAATTTGGGGATTTGCGGAATTGGGACTTTTGGGACTGAGCTTGTTAATTTATTTTTAGAGACTGGTGCAATAGAAAGAGTAAAAATATATAGTGAACATGCGCCCATAGAAAATGTTCCCCGTTTACTGGAAGGAAAAGGGGGGAATGAATTAGGCTTAGAAAAATCATTAGAAGACTTATGCCAAAATATTGATGCCTTAATTTTTACCTCATCAACCTTGCGTAGAAAAGAAATAAAAGACTTAGTAAAAAACGGAAATTTAGACAGGAGAGAGCTGTTTCCGTGGGAAATTGATAAATATGAGAAATATTTCTTAAAATTAAAAGAAATAGATTACAATGGCCCGATAATTATTTTTGCAAATCCTATTCCTTATCTTTCAGAATTCGGAAGGCAATTGGGCATTTCCTCCAGCCAGTTATTTTCTCCATTTGAGCCAGACACTTTTCGCATAAGGAATAAGCTCGAAGAAATATGCGGAGCATGCAAAGACTATAAAACTTGTAACCCTGAAAAAGAAATTAGAGAAATCTTAGATAACCTAAACCCAAGAGTAATAGGTGTTCACGGGCAACCATTATTAGCCTTGCCTTCTCTTGAATCATGCAGTTCTGATTTTGATCCGGAAACATGTGAAAGGCTTAAGTATCTTATTAGCACAGCAGAAAATGCTGCAGCAGTGTTGGGAGACGAATCTTTAGAAGCTAGCGAAAATCTTGATTTGCCTTATTTTGTCCCTCCGGAAACAGTTATCCCTTTTTTTCTAGATTTAGCTCATTTCCGCCAGCCAGCTGTTAATGTTCATACCTATGTTGATTTTTCTTATAAGAATAAAACTTATCACGGTTTTGCCGCAGTGCCTGTTGAAATATCATATAAACCTCAAATTTCTGTTCAACCAGATTATAATAAAATAAGAGAATTAGGCGAAGATAAAGTCCAAGAATACTTAGCCCCAATTTTAAAAATTCAACAAAGCTATATTAAAGATCATTTAAAAGAAAAGTCCAGAGAAGAATGGCGCGATAAAGTAAGTACTCTAGTTAAATTAAGGGAGAGTAAAACATATGAAGAAATGAGACTTAAAATTATATTGGGAGATTTAAAAGCAGCTTTAAAAGATACCGGAGTAATATAGGATAATAAAAAGCAGTTGAATTATAAACAAAAAATTAATTAATCAAAATAAAATTAAATTTTGGCATATAAATGATAAAGAGATTAATGAGTAAAAACGAGTTAAAACCATTTAAACTATAAAGATTAACATTTCAAGCTTAAAAAATAAAGACAACCCATGGTTTTCTTTATCAAACTTTCCTTTAAATTTGTTTATTGCAATATTTTCAGAAAAAAGTTTAGCTAAACACACCATATTTTTGCCTGATTTTAATGTAAAAGCTGCAGATATTTTATTAATTAACTGCTCAATACAATAATAATTTTATAAATTCAGCCCAGAAAAGTGGGCATAATTTATTTTTGTGCTGTCTAAATGGTGGCTGATATTAAGAAATTATTAGAATTATTTGATTAAATCTTTTCTTGAAGGCTTTGAAAAATCTGGGTGTCTTTCAGGATGAAGTATTCTTTCTATATCTATCTTATTTAATTCTGGTTCTCTTGAAGGTTTTGAGAACCTCTTAAAATCTTCACTAGTAGATTCTGGTATAACTAACTCTCTTAGTTGTGGAACTAATCCATAAGCTACAGCATAACTTACTGGTTGATTCATTGGGTCGTATAATTGTTTTATCATGTTGTTTTAATGTTTATATCGTTTATAAACTTTTCTATTGTTGTTATTATTAAGTTACAAATATAACTATTTATCCTACATATTCTTTAATTTGCTTGGAAGGTGTAACAAAAAGTATAATAAAACTTATTACATAATGTATCATAAACCTTGTCAGAAAAAATATCATAAAACGTATGATAAATAATTTTATAAATTATATGTTATAAATTAACTTTAGTAAATAGATAAATTTTAGCATTTAAAAGGAAGTTATTATAGAAGAAACCATTGCAATTAAAGGAGGGGTTGATAAGGGTGAACCTTGGTTCCCTTTATTACTTATTCTTTCCCTTTGTCTTCTCAACAGGAGAATTCTCTCCGTTTGCAGGAGTTGATGGCTTTACAACAATATTCTCTTTTGGAGAAGAAACCTTTCCAGCATCTGTATCGGCAACCAAATAAAACTTGTTGTTTCCTATTGTCAAATCACTTTGTTTTACATTAATATTTATATTATATATTAAAGACCCATCTCCTTCAAGGTAGCCATATGAAGGAGTTAATGTATTTGAAACAAGAGTGATATTAATTCCATTGCATCCGCTTATTATATTTCCATCAACATCAAAAATACATATTACCTTCTCTTTTTTCTTATCCAAGTCCAATACTAAGGTTAAATTATCAAAAGTTACTTTTTCATTTGAATTTAAGCCTATGCTTGCATTAAAATTAACATTCTGGTTTACTTCATAAGGGTTTGCATTTATTCCGTCAAAAGCAATACTTAAAGCATTAACAGGACCCATTAAAACTATAAGAATTATAATTGATAAAGATACAGCTGTAACTAAAATCTTTGTTTTCTTACTTTTATTTTGGTTGAAATTTTTTTGTTCCATTTTTAATTTTTATTTTCCTTTAACACGCAATATAACTCCCTTGAATAATATCAAATAATCAACATACTAATAGATTTTTGTACTAATTTATAATGGTATATAAATACCTGTATATTAAAATATATATTTTAGAGTATGTTATTATCTAAACCACTTTCGCCCTTTTCCATAAAATATCATAGTAGTTTTGGTAAGCCTGTGCTATATTCTTATCATTAATCTCAATTACACTTATCTCATCTTCCCATAAAACAAAGATAACCTTGTTGCTTGATATATTTGTGGTGGCAAGGGCATCATATTTATGGACTGAAATTCTTGCTTCAGTATAAGGCATTTTATTAAGATATTTGACTCTTTTAATGGCTGTTGAATTATAAATATGCTTCATCAGTACTTTAGCTTTAATTCTTTTTTTATGAAACTCATTTATTATAGGGCCTATAACTTCTGGAGCTTTATCCGGAATTCCAAAAACCATAATTTCTTTTCCTCCATTCAGTAATGAATTTATAGCTTCTCTCAAGGCAAATAAACCCTTTGAAATCTTTACACTGCTCTCATCTTCTTTTTTGGCATATTTAGTTTCATATTCTTTAATAATTTCGTTCAATTCAATTTCTTTTTGTTTCAGGTAATTTGCCAGGCTGTTTGGAGGTCTTGCTAAAAAAAGCTTTGTAGCCTGGTCAATTTCAAAAACCAATCCTCTTTTTAAAAGGCTTCTTAATGCGTCATAAATATTTGACCTATGCAACCCGGTTTTCTTTGATATATTAAGGACAGAAGAAGCACCCATTTCAGATAAAGCTGAATAAACCTCTGTTTCATTTTTATTCAATCCTATTGATAAAAGAAAATCTTTTATATTTTTCATTTCCATTTTTTATTACAAATAAACAATTATTATAAAATTAAGTTATATAAAAACTTAACTATAGTTAATATTTATTTATTCTGGTAATAACATTAGTTGTATGAAAAATACTCCTTAATTATTTATATTAAATGCTTTTTATACATGAATGAAACATAAAAAATCAAGAAGAAACAAGAAAAACAGGCATATGAAGAAAACAAGATATGAAGAAGTGGAAGATGAAGGTATGATGGATGATGGATGGAGAAGAAGCAGAGAAAAGGAAAAAGCACAGGAAGTGGAGATAGCTTATTAAATAAAATAGTAAATATGCTTGAAAAATAAAACTAAAATGAGGCAACTAACACTTAAAATTAGCACTGCTAAGCTTGAAGAAGCAGATGAAGAATTGTGGAATGAAGATTATGAAGATGAAGATACTGGAGAAGATAATTCATCTGAATGGCTATGATGTTCTTATTGACAAGAATTTTCACATCTAAGGAAGTTAATATAAACTGTGTGTATAATCTGTGCGGAGAATATAGTTTAATGATATCAGATAAGATATACCCAGTTTTATGGTTTATTGCAGGTTTTCTGATGATATACATAACTTATATTATTTTATCAGATAAAAAGGGATAATCAACATAATTTTATCAATTGATAAAAAGTTGTCTATTTTATACAGCACAGCTTTATGTATTGTTTATATTTTAAAAACTTATGAAAAATGAAAACATGATGGATGTCAGCTGGATTACATTATTAAAAGAGTTAAGCGGTTTTATTGACAGGAACAAAATAAAAATAACAGAGAGATTAATGGGGAGAAATAAGCAGAGTTATAAGGTATGTTACAGCTGCTTGAATGCCTTTATTATAGAAAAATCAATAGATTTGGGCATTCCATTGGAAGAAATCAAGGCAGGACTCATGCAAATTAGTTCTCCAGTAGGGCATAATGGGTATTACATGGATGGAAATAGTATAAGAGAAATTGATTATTCTATGGTGGTCCTTAGGGTTCAATAAAGCTCAATAAATTTAATAAAAAGAGGCGAAAATGAAAAGCAGGAAAAAGAAAAGCAATAGCAGAAAAAATAAAAGGAAATAATAATTAATATAGTTTATCCATAAAAATATGATTAAAAAGATTAACGGCAAATATGTTGTATTGTCAGAAAAAACAGGAAGGAAATTTGGATCTTACAATACTAAGCAGGAAGCTGAAAAAAGATTAAAGCAGATAGAATTCTTTAAGCATGTAAAATCCAGTAAATTAAATAAGAAAAGATAACAAATATTTGTATCTAATCTATAAAGAAGAGGTTAAAGCTTAATATATCTAATGTGAAAATCAGAGAAGAATATGGTTATATTTAAAAATTATTCTTGAATCCACACAACACCAAATTTTTTACATATGAAAAATTTAACATAATTTAAAGTAGACACTAGTTTCTTAAAATAAATAAATTGTTTTGGTAACTTGTTATGAGATTATAAGATTCTTGCCTTATCAATAATAACTTTTTCCAATGGCCTGTCATTTGAATCTGTCTGGACTTTTGCAATTGCATCAACAACCTCCATTCCTTCAACCACTTCTCCAAATGCGGGATGCTTGGAATCAAGAAAATTATTGTCTTGAAGATTAATAAAAAACTGGCTTCCGCCGGTGTTTGGTCCGGCATTAGCCATGCTTATTGTTCCTCTTTTATTTCTGTTTCCTCCAGCATGGCTGAATTCGTCTTTAATATTATACCCCGGTCCGCCCATTCCAGTGCCTTGAGGGTCTCCCCCCTGAATCATAAACCCGTCAATAACTCTGTGAAATATTACTCCATCATAAAATCCCTTGCTAACAAGCTTTTCAAAATTACCTGTAGTTATAGGCATATCATCATATAACTGAATAACTATATCTCCTTTAGTAGTTGCTAATATAATCTTTTTTGCATCTTCTGATTTATTATTCATTTTAAATCCTCCATTCATTGCATAAATTAAAGCAACAATGGCTATAAAAACAATTCCTCCAATCATTAATTGTTTTTTGTTAAGTTTCATTTTTATATTATTTGTTATATATAATTCATATTTAAAAAGATTGGCACGCCCAGACCATATTCCGAGCAGAACTGTTCTACGTTCTAATCCATGATAAAAGGTATAATGATGTGAAGTTTATATAATTTACTCCTTATTTGTATTAAAGAGTTCTTTAGCATTTTTAACAAATAAATCAATCTTATCTCGTACATATTTGACATTTTCGAGACCTTTTTTAAATAATATAGAAATTATTATCCCTCCTAAGGAAACAAAAAAGTAAGTAATTGAATAGAAGTATATTGGAATTAAAGCTATTATTATAAAAATAACTACAATAATGTTGCTAATTAGTTTTGAATCAGTGCTTAAATGGGAGTAAGTTTTACCAAAGAGATTATTAAGAGTTTGATTAAGGGTAAACATCAAAATATTTGTCAAATAAGATATAGCAAAGGGAAGAAAGGTGAATGTAAGTAAAGCACATATTAATCCGAGTTCTATGTATTGATATGAAATAAGAAAAAGTGTAAGCTTAAAGAATACAAGTGTAAAGACAGCATGAAATAAAAAGTGTTCAATATTATAAACTCTATATCTTAACCCATAATGGGGAGGCATTAGAGAAAGAATTTTATAAAATTCCAGATCCGAACTAATTTTTCTTATTTCTTTTTTACCACTTTTAGTTATTTTATAAAAATAAACTTCTTCTGCCCATCCAGACTTATTTGTCCCTTCAATTAATTTTTCATTTACTAATCCTTTAATAATAAAATCAAGGTCACCATAACTTATCTCGAGATCTTTAGGTTGTTCTGCATAAAACTCTTGAATTGATAATCCTCCATACTTATCATTAGCATTACACATAAGGAGAATCCAGTTTCTTTTTCTTTTTTCCTGTTTAATTGGCATTTGGTTCTGTTCCAGCACCCTTTTTAACATTTATTATAAATGTCGCTTCTTCTCCATTTTTTAAGCTCGAGTTTTCTACTAAAATTTTTAAAGCTTGATTAAGAGAACCATCTATACCTGAAGTGAACTTAGGATTGGTTGTAAATACAGATCCAGTAGCCAATAAAGATTGACTAATAGGTAAATTAAAACGATGTATGTTAGAATGCGAAATATTAATAATATTATTTGTTTCTAAGATTTTATTAAAGTCTATAATTCCTTTTTGTGTTATCTCATATTTTTTATCTCTAAAATTAATTAAACTTTCATTTTCTTCTAAATTTTTAAGTTGTCGTGATAAAGTATCAGAAGATTTTGCAGCTCGGTTTGTTTTGAACTCTAAATCTAAATGCTTATCTATTTCAGAGTATGAGAGTCCCAATCTTGCATAATCTTGACTTAAAACAAATAACATTTGAAGTCGAGCTTCGCTTAATTTCTCTCTTAGCATATGTACAATTGTTCCTTTAAACCTATTATCAATCATTTTGAGTAATCAAAGTATTTACTTTGATGGATCGAAGCTTATTAAAGATATATATAATCAAATATAATGTGGCAACATCCAAAGATTTTATGAAAACGGGCTTTCTAACAGCTTGGGAATTATATTTACTTGAGGTATTAAATCAAACAAATCAAAAATAAATATGATAAATAAGATAATGCAAAATACTTTACTATACTACTATACTATTTTGTATTACAAAATAAAGAAAGAAGAAAGAAGAGAAGAATCTAAATATATTATGTTATGTTATTAAAATGAGATTTTTTACATTTCCAATACAGGTAAGGATAGATAGACATGCAATGGATGCAATTGAAGAACTACTTGAGAAATACCCAGACAAGTATTTTTCATTGAGCCATGTAGTTCGTTGTGCTGTATTAGAATTAAGAAATGAAACTTGGAGATTAGAAGAAAATGAACTTAAAAGATTTGAAAATAAATAATAAGGAAAGGGAAATCTTGGGCAATATGCAAAACCCAAAGACAATTGCCCAAATTGCAGCAGAGTCAGAAGAGAAATATATGCAAGCTCTTACTAAATTAATGGTTTGGGAAGCTCATGGATGGATAAAAAAAATCAAAAGAGGGAGACAATCTCTTTATTACCTAAATCAAGAGGTTATTGAATTAAGCGAAAATGACAACTGAAGAACAAGTCAAAGCAAATAGAGAAAATGCAAGGAAATCTACAGGTCCTAAAGACACTTCATTGACAAATATGAATGCTTTAAAACATGGAATAACTTCTAAGAAAATACTCGAACAAAATAAAGAAGAAATACAATCCATTTATCAAGAACTTTGTGAATGCTTTAAGCCAAAAGACTATATGGAATATTTCTTTATAGGGATAATGGCAAAGGCTAAATGGAAGCTAAATAGAATAACTTATGTTCAATGTGTTAATGATGCTAACGAACAATTTAGTGATAAAGAGTGGAAAGAAACTTGGTGTTCACACTTAGAATCAGCACCCAAAATTGAGTCCAGAGATGAATTGATACAAAGATATGAAAAAGATGCCGAAAATAGTTTTTATAGAGCTTTAGAAATGTTGATTAAATGGCGTAAAGACAAATTGGGTTCGTTTTTTGAAAATGAGGAAAAAAACCACTAAAAAATCACTGAAAATAGTCTCGAGAAACTAAATCTTGTTACAAAGACATCTCGTTCTATTATTTCTTGTTTGCAATTCACAGCTTAAACTCCACTCACTTACATAAGTTGTATTTGTTTTTTCAAGAGAATCACAAAGGATAGATTTTCTTATAGAAATTGGCATAAAAAAGAAATATGACTTTAGGTTATTAATTAATTCTTCAAGTAAATTTATTTTATCTTCTAACTCATTAACTCTTCCCTCAAGTTCTGTTAAACGAACTTCTAAATCAGTAGGTTCTTGTTGTTCTAAACAAATAACTACATTATCATAATCCATATGGACTATTCCATTATGGCCTGTGCTTGTAACAAGCCCAAAGCTATGATTAGATCCAGGAGAAGGAAGCTTTCCATCAGGAATTGTAAAGACAATCGTTCCATTAGGAAGAATAATTTTATCAGATACTCCTTGTTCTGTAAAATTTATTTTAATATGATATAATCCGAAATCGTTTCCAACTCCTCCATCTGAAATAGTATTCCAGAAGCCGAATAACGACCAACTATCTGAAATTCCATCAACATTAATAGTATGTCTTCTATTTCCAGATCCATTTATGTAATTAACATCATATTCTATTATATCTCCAGGGATAAATATTCTATTTACTTGTAAAGTTACTCTTTTATCTGATTGATTAAACTGGGCAGTATGATAAACTCCTTCTGATTCATTAACACCAAATTCATCTAAACCTCCATCAATTTCTATCCATTTATTTGTATTAAGGCTTTCAGAAGAAAAATTGTCATAAGTTTCACATACTTGGGTAGCTGAAACACTAAAAATTGATAAGGTAATCAATAAAGAAATAATTAAATATTTTTCCATTTTTATTAATATTAATATTTAATATATTATTTATATATTTCCTCTTCAACAGATTCTTTTATTTTCTCAAAATTTGGCTGTTGTTTTTTGTTAAACATAATGGTATTTTCATCTTGTGTTGCAGAAATTATTCCAGATTTGCTTTCATGTCCACCTATGAAAGAAAATTGTATATATCCGTTAGTCCATCCAGATGCATTCTTAAATTGAATTCCAGATATTTGTTTGATAGCTATCTTTTTATTCCCTTTCAGTCCTTGAGTCATAAAAGATATAGCTCCCTTTCTGACTATTTCTATGTATCCTTTACCTAATACTAACTTTCCATTTATACCTTTAGCTTCCATATTACTCGATAAATTAATAACTTATAAATGTTACGCTTCTGTTACCCTTTCTTTTTAATATTTGTTACACCTATGTATCATGAATAGAGAGTTGAAATTGGAGATATTTCTTAAGAAGAGTAAGCTAAGGCAACAAGTATGGTCTAAGCTGGAAAAGATCAAAACTGCTTCTGATATTGCTAAAGAAATAGGAAAACATAGAAGCGCAATAAGTAGAGTCCTTTTAGACATGGAAAGAGAAGGATTGGTTAAGTGTATTAATCCAGAAGATAAGAGCTTTAGGCATTATGTAAAGCGATAAATATTTAATATATAATAGTTAATCAATTATATGAAAGAAAAATTAAAAATGTCTTCTGTTATTTCTTCGGTTGTTGTAATGTTACTAATACTTTTTGTGTTATTAGGATTTTATTATGGGTGGTTTTTGCCTGCAAAACCTTCCGTTGTTGTTGATATATCTGGGAATACAACTAATATTTTAGGTTTTGCTTATGCAAGGTACCCTGGAACAATGCAATGTTTGGCTTGTGAGAATTTTTATGTTAAAGTTTTTGTTTACAAAGATGATGTTTTAATTTGTGAATCTGAGGAGTCTACAATAAGTTTAGGAGGAGTTCGTTTACCAATACAATGTAATAATAATTTAGAACTATTTGAAGGGGAATTAGTAAAGGTAATTGCAGAGGGTAGTGTAACTCCTGCTTGGCAAGAATCAATAAAAAGTAGAGACGAGAAGTTATTAAATTTAACTTTTGCAAATAAAAAATGAGCTTAAATCCTGATTATGTGATTTCCAGCCTAAGTACTATTGGACAAGTCGTTTCAACAATTTTGTCTATTTATTTAGTCGTATTCATTTTTAGTGTTGAATATTTATTAAGAGAAAGGAGAGTAAAAAGAAATACTAATAAGAAGAGAAAGCAAATTAACCTTGTATTTATAGCGGCCAATTTACTTATCATTTTTCTTGCTTATCGTTTTATTTTTCCCTCACTTGAAACTATGATGAATTATCTCTTTATTATAATTATTTTTTTATATAATTTAATAATAATTACCTTATTTAATTTTAAAAAAAATTATAAGTATATAGAACTTGGCACTTTAATTTTTTCTTCTATATTTGCTTTATTCTCTTTTTATAAGGGATTTATGATTATTTTTGAATCAATCACGCCAATGGTAAATGTCGCTAATATCTCAGAAGATTATTTTTATAGCATTTTGATAGATTTTAGATTTTATCTTTTTATTACATTAATATCTCTAAGTTATTTGATTTTAATTATTTTCATGCATAACGTTTTAATTCACAAAAATAAAAATAATTAATATTTTCTAAATATTCCATTAATATTAGTACCACTACCAGAATAAGCCTCTTGACCTAAACTTGTATTAAGAAAGATAGGAGATTGTTGTTGAGCTGCCTTTTGCATTAGTGCATTTTCTATACTTTCTATTCTTTCCTTAAGGAAAGTCATTTCTTCTTTAAGCTTTTGATTTTCTTTAATTAAGCTCGAAGTTTCATCAACCTTAATTTTTTCAGCTACCTCATCATCTAAAACTCCACTCCTATCTATATACCTGGCAGGCATTTTAGAAGACATACTCCAGCCATATCTTTTACATAATTGATATTGAGTTAGATGATTACAATAATAAGAAGCTGAGCTATGTCTTAAAGTATGAGGAGTTATAGATCTGTTTAAAATTCTTTTTCCACTTCTCACTATAAACATCCTTAAAGCATCATAAGTTAAAGTAAATAATTGTCCTTTTCTATCTTTAGTACAGTCTGGATGATCCAACCACTTTTCAAGATATTTACTTGCAATCGGAAGAATAACAGTTCTTGGTAAAGTTTTTGAATATTCAATTCTAAGAAAATAATTATCGCCTTTTTGAGATATATGTTTTAATCTTAGATTAAGAAACTCTTCAGCTCTTGCTCCAGAATCAAATAAAACCATTAGGATAGCTTTGTTCATAACAGAAGGAGTTTGATCTATCATTTTCTCAATATCTTCTTTAGATATTGCTTCAATTTCCTTAAGAATTTCATAAGTTTCTATATAACTACAATCAAGATTATTATTTATCTTGTTTTCTTGCATCCACTTATTGAATTTTTTAAATGTTTTTTTATAATAAGCTTTTGATGAGTGACTAAGATTCCCAGCTAATTCTCCATTAGGATTATGCTTCGGATAAACATCTTTTTCAAGATTAGAATTAACCTTCTCTAAATCTTCTTGTGTTAACTCTCTAAACGGCTTATTGAACCATTTAGCATAACGTTTTGTTATATCAACAAGCCGAATTAACCTTCCAGGACCTATCTTCTTTCTCTGTCTGTTTCTTAAGGTCTTTCCAGCTTCACAGTCATCAATAAATCTTAAGATAAGTTGTTTGTTATCTTCAAGAATTTCGGAATCTTGTTTTAAATTTCTAAAAGCTCTCTCAAATTCCTCTTTCCTATGATGAATGTCTATTTTGCCTTCTTGTTCCATGTTTATTCCAATTGTCTGTTATTTAAACAGATTTTGGAACGTCGAACAATTTGGTTTGACGCCCAGACCAGGAGTCGAACCTGGGAACCGCCGAAGCGGTCAAGGTTAGCAACCTTGTGCAATACCGTTATGCGATCTGGGCATAAATAAAGAAGATTGTAAGAGGTTTTAAGGTTTACTATTCAAGATAAATAATTATTATAATTCAAGTATTCAATTATTAATCAATTAAATCTCAGTCACTTTCCTATAATAAATAAGGTAAAGATATGGTGTGTTTAGCTGAACTTTTCCTAAAATATTTGTTTTATTTTGTTATTCACCAAAAGTAGTTTAAACTTAATGTATACTCAAGAATAATATAGTTTTTAAGCAAGAGTATATGTTAGTTTTATATGGTAGAAGATAATGAAAGAGTGCCTATATATGGGAAAGGAATAGAATTACCTCTTTTCAGAGCATATGAAGGATATATTGTATATAATGTTCAGAATAGTCAGTGGATTAGTGTAAAGGCAGATCACCATAGAATCAAAAGAGAAAGAATGAAACACGTAGTTCAAGTTCATTTTAAAAAAGAAGTTTTAGAAGATCTTACAAAGTCTTCTGGATTTAGGTTTAATCCATCTCGTAGAATGTTGAATTTAGGAACAGGAAGATGGTCTGGGGATTATGGAGTTCTTTCTACGGATGAAAATCAAATACTTAATGATTATGGAGTAAAAAGAGTTAGAGAATGCTACGATTCTTTATCTCCAGAACTTAAAGAAAAATACCCTCTTGAAGCTCTTGAAAGAAGATTATTCCCTCATCATTTTGATGAACCAAGCCATATAAAACATAAAAAAAGAAGATAAAATATATTGGCTGTTTAATAAGTTAAATTAAAATTAATTCTAAAAAATAAAAATAGCGGAGGAAGGATTTGAACCTCCGACCTCAGGGTTATGGGCCTTTCGCGTTTTTCTAAGTACATATTTTGAAGCACTTGAAAACTCTGCGAGCACTCCGGGCTGCTCTACTCCGCTATATAGTACCCGGATCTCAAGACCTAAAGTCTATCAAAATCCCTATTTAGCATAATGTAAAAGCCTTATAAACCTTTCTTTAAAAATGAATTAATTCTATTAAGATATAACTCATTTGAGCTTCCAACCATTGCTTTCCATTTTTTTAGTTCATTAATTCCAGATAATCTTATTTTTATCTTACCTCTTTCTAATTTTTGAATTTTATAATTAAAATTATTCTTTCTTAGGATATCAATAACTTGGTCCTGCATAGGAGATGGAGATAATCTAAGCTCTAACCTGGGGTATATTATACCATGATTATTAAACCTTGTAACCGAACCATCGGTGTCAAATAATCCTCTAAGAACAAATAAACCCCAATTTTTATCCAAGAATTTTTCAGGTATTTTAGCTCTATTCCACTTAGGAGATAATTCTAAACCAATATCATTTAGAATAAATAATATCTTATCTTTTTTAAAAACCCTTATATCTATTGTATTTTCATCCTTTTTTAAATAAGGTTTAGGTTCAACCTCTAAAATATCTTTTATTAAGTTATAGACATAATCAGAGTATTCTTTATTTCTTGAATCTAATGTAACTTTTAATTGGTATTGTTTCTTAATTCTATTTCCGGCTTTACAATCATAAATGCCGATACATCCATCACCAAGCATTACTCCTACAAATTCAGCTAATCTTTCCTCTTTATTCATATTATATATACTTGCCAGCTTATTTTAAACTCTTCGAAAAATTTAAGGAAAAGTTTTATTTCTAAACATTTTTATACTCCTTCATTTTTATTTCTCCATGTTAACAATTGGAATTGATGATGCTGGCAGAGGGCCTGTAATCGGCCCGATGATTCTTGCAGGAGTTCTTATAAATCAGGAAACTGAAAAAGAGTTTGTCAAGCTTGGAGTAAGAGATTCTAAATCACTTCTGCCAAAGAAAAGGGAAAAACTGGCAGAAGAAGTAAGGACAAAATCCTTGGCTTATCATGCAGTCATAATTCCTGTAAGAGAAATTGACGGAAAAGACAATGATAACTTGAATTTAAATCAAAGAGAAGCTGTTGCAGCAGCACAGATAATAAATAAATTATCAAAAAATGTAAAACTTGAAAAACAATCTGAAAAACCTAGGGAAAAAATTAAAGTAATAATAGACTGCCCGTCAGTTAACATTTCATCATGGAAAACTTATTTGGAAGGATTTGTTATGGGAAAAACCAATCTTACAATTGTCTGTGAGCATAAGGCAGATATAAATCACGTTGTTGTTTCAGCCGCGAGCATTATTGCCAAGTCAACAAGAGAAGCTGAAATTAAAAAAATGAAAAAAGAGCTTGGAGTTGACTTTGGCTCTGGCTATTCAGCAGATCCTGTAACAAGAAGATTTATTTATGACAGTTATGATAAATACAAGGACAAAGGCATTTTCAGAGAATCCTGGGACACGATTAAGAAGCATAAGGCAAGGAAGTCTCAGAAGAGGCTTTTTTAAGGTAATATTATCCACCATAATAATTCTTTTAAAAGCATAATTTATAGTTAATTATGGAAGAGCAAGAGAGTGATAAAGATATCGATGTTTCCAGAGTAGTCTGCCCAAAACCTGCCTATGATAGATTAAATAAATCAGGATTAATAAGGTTAATTAAAAGTAAGAAAAGACAGATTACAGATCTTTTATTATTGGGAGATTTTGAAGGCAAGATAGGTAATCTTCTCAATCAAGCAAGGACTAATTTTTTAAAGAATAATAAAAAAATAACAGAAAGAAGCGAGATGTTTAGGGATATAGTTGAATTTGATTTGGGCTTGGACGAAGAGAATTTTGGAGCTCTGTCAAATATGAGAGAAGAGTTGACTTTAAAACATCCAAGTCTTTTAGCTTATTTACTTTTAGGGGAAAAAGTATTTGATTTTGAAAAATTTGGATTTCCAACAAGAATAAGCCTGGAAAAATCCATAGCAAGTTTCTGCATTGGTGAGAAATTATGGTCTTTTGGAGATAGGGAATGGGTTTGGAGAAGAGGAGATTTTAGATATGAAATATCTCAAAATGTGCACGGAGATTTATATGCAGGACAGATTGATGCTTCCGGCAGAGATTATACTGAAAAAACACTGCTTGGAGATTGGAATATATTTGATACACTTAAATTAAATATTAGGGATTTTCAGGGAATATTTGCTTATCAGGACTGGTCTCAATTTTTAGTTGCATCATTAAAATATGCTGAAGCAATTGGAAAATCAAAAATGCCAGAAATTATCCAATGGAAAAAAGTATTAGAACAAGTTGGTGCTGTTGGAACACATACTGCAGAATGTATGTTTGGTGAGGGGGGAGGAGATTTTTCTACTGAAATTTTATTTGATAATGATATTATAATGGAAGGGAAAAAATCAAAAAAATTTCCAGCCTGTGTTTATGGGGATGGAAATAATCATTACATTCCTTATATAAAAAATGGAAATATTTGTTATTTATTTAAAGATAAAGAAGGAGAAATTGAACTAGAAGGTCATGGCAGATTTTTTGAAAATGGAAGATATAAAATAGTCTTGGAATATGCTCCAGAAGATTTGCCGGATGTGCTAAAAGCAACTTACAGGTTTTTTGCAAGAGACAGAAGTATGCTTCCAAAAATAATGAATAAGTTTATAAAAGAAACAAGTAAATAGGCCTGTTCTGAAGTAGGATTATTAATATAATTAAAGTTAAATAACCATCACAATAAATTAGGGGGAGATATTGCCATATTTTCAGAATATTCTTGAATCAATACAATACTAAATTTTTCTATGTGAAAAATTTAAAATAACTCATTAAATATTAAGTTTAAAATTATTTCTTTTAAGCTTTCACATCTAAAACATTTCTCTCTAGGTCTTCTCTTTCTGTTACCATACTTCTATATTCAGGAACATATTTTGGAAGATTTCCCATTAATCTTGTATTCTCTAATTCATGAACCCTCACATCTCTTGGTATAACATATGCCTTATCTAATGGAGATAATCCTGAAACCCTTGAAACTCCTTCAATTCTTTCAATTGTCATAGAAAATCCATGAAATAAACCTTTAAAAAACTTCACTTCCTAACTTCTAGCTGTTCCATGCCTTTGAATAAATTTAATTTCTTTTAAACTTGCTTCTTGCTCTGCTTCAGGCAAACGTCTAGAAACAGCATTTAAATATTCTTGAAGTTTTGATTCAGAAACATCTCCCCCAAAATAACCCGTAGAAATTAAGAAACTTTTTCCAGTTTCATCTCTTTTAATATTACATACTTCTAAAAGTTGATAATGAAGAAAAGATAATAATCCTTTTCTTTTTCCTCTTATTTTTATATCTGTCCCCCTATAATTTTTAAGTTCCTGAACAGAGCCTAATTGGTAATCTTTATCATATTTATCTTCAGATATTGTTTTATATCCTAATTCATCAGCAGCTTTCACACAAGCTTGTTCAAGAACACTTCCTTTAACAGCTGTTGGCAAATATACTGTATGTACTCCCATACTAAAACAACATTTTTTCTCTTTAAATATTTATTTATGCTTGAGAATATACTATATTATTCTTCACATTAACGTTTAAAAACGTTATAATCTAATTATATAAATCTAAATACTAAATAAAAGGAGATGTTTAAATAAACCTTGACACTTAAAGGAAGCTTCATAAAAGAAACCTTGGTGTCTTTTATTATTTATGGCCTACATTAAAAAACTGGTGATACACGGATTCAAAAGCTTTGCTAATAGAACAGAGATACCTTTTGATCGGGGAATAAATGTAATTATTGGCGGAAATGGTAGCGGTAAAAGTAATATCAGCGACAGTTTGTGTTTCGTGCTTGGAAGATTAAGCATTAAGAGCATGCGTGCTGCAAAAGCTGCAAATCTTTTATTTCAGGGCACACATGAAAAAAAGCCAGCTCACGAAGCATATGTTGAATTAATTTTTGACAACTCTGACAAAACATTTAAGATAAACTCAAATGAACTAATAATTAAAAGAATTGTAAGAAGCAATGGCTTGGGAATTTACAAGATAAATAACGAAACAAAAACAAGGCAGGAAGTGCTTGAACTTCTTTCCCAGGCAGGGATTGATCCTAATGGATTTAACATTGTTCTTCAGGGAGAGATAGCCCACTTTGTAAAGATGCGTAGTGAAGACAGAAGAGAGATTATAGAGGAAATCGCAGGAATTTCAGTTTATGAATCAAGAAAACAAAAAGCGCTGCACGAAATTGAAAAAACAGAGGAAAAATTGAAAGAGGTAAGCGCGGTTTTAAGAGAGAGAACTTCTTATCTGAAAAATCTTGAAGAAGAGAGAAAGCAGGCTTTAAGATTTAAAGAGCTGGAAAAAACAATTAAGCAGTGCAAGGCCTCTTTAATCAAGAAAAGTATTGATGATAAAGAAAAAGAAAAAGAAAATTTTAACAAAGATATTGAAAAAAACAAGAAATACCGGGAAAATATTAAAGCAGTAATTGACAAGATAAATAAGGAAGTTCTTGAGATTGAAAATAAAATCAATGAAATTAACCAGCACATTCAGAAAGCAACAGGATTTGAAAGAGAATCTTTGAATGATGAAATAACAGACCTGAATTCAAAAATTGCAGCTGATAAAGCCAGAAAGGAAAATTTTGAGAAGAAAATAGCTGAAAACGAGGTAAGAAAACAGGAGCTTGAATCAAATATTAAAGAACTTGAATCAGATTTAAATGCTCTGAAAAAACAATCTCCAAAAATCTCAAAAAGGCAGGATGATTTAAAATCAAAAAAACAAGAGCTTGAGAAAATTGAAGATGAAAAAGAAAGATTATATTCATCACAAACAGAATTTAATGCTGTAAGAGACAGGATAAGAGACAAGGAAAAACTTCTTCAGAAAATGCAAACCGAATCAAAGCTTATTTTTAACCAAATTAAGGAAATATCAGAATCATTATCAGTACACACTATAGAAAAATGCAATGAAGATATTGTTAAGATAAAAGAAAATATGGAAATACTTGAAAAAGAAATATCTAAACTTGAAAATAATAAAACATCTCTTGGAAAAGCAATATCTGTTGCAGAAGCAGAGCTTGAAAGAAATGAGAAATTAAAATCCCATGTGCCAAAGACAGATCTCTGCCCATTATGCCAAACAAAATTAACTAAAGAACATACAAGCCATGTAATAAACTATGCTGATGAAAGAATAAAAAAAGCCCAGGATGAAATTAAAACAAATGAAAAAAACCTTTCAGAGATGAATATTAAGCTTATGGAACTGAATAAGAAGGAAAAAGAGCTTCAGTTAAGCACATCAAAAAAGCAATTTGAGCTTGTCAAGCTGAATAATATTGAAGAAAAAAGGGATTCTATGAAAAGATTAATGGATGATGAAAGATTAATAAAAACAGAATTAGCTTCCTTGGAAAATGAAAAAAACAGGATTGAAAAAAGAATCCAGGATAAGGATATTATAGAAGAAAAATACCAAAGGCTGTTTTTTGAGCTTCAGGAATTATCATCAAGAACAGATGAAAATCTTGATACAACAATTCTTTACAAGGAAAGAGAAATGGAAAATGTAAGAAATGTTATAAAAAATATAGGAAAAGACAAGAAAGAAATTTATGATGAGATAAACAGGCTATCAGGAGAACTAAATGAGGCTGAAAAAGCTCTTGAAGAAAAAGAAAAAACAGCCAGGATTATGTCTGAGAAATTTAAGAAAATGTTTGAAGAGCGTACAGAACTTCAGGAAAAAATAAAACAGAAAAATTCCTTGCTCATAAATCAGCAGACAGGGCTTAATCGGTTTGATGATGCAATAAATAATTTAAAAGTTAATATTGCACGAGTTTCAGCAGAAGAGGAATCTTTTGAATTTGAATTAAGAGAATTTCAAGGAGTTGAATTCATGCAGGGAAGCAAACAGTTTCTTGAAGAAAAACTGAAAAAAAGTGAGCAGTCTCTGGCAATTATCGGATCAGTTAACCTTAGAGCATTGGAAACTTACGATGTAATAAAAGAGGAATACGAGAAAATTGCTGAAAAAGCGCAGCAGCTGGAAAAAGAAAGAGACGAAATATTAAAAATAATTCAGGAAATTGATATTAAGAAGAAAAAAACATTTATGAAAACATTCAATTCAATAAATGAGCTATTTACAAGAAACTTTTCACAGCTAAGCACTAAAGGCAAGGCATTCTTAGAAATTGAAAACGAAGAAGATATTTTTGCAGGAGGGATTAGCATTACAATTAAGGTCGCAAAAGGCAAATATTTTGATGTAACTTCACTCTCAGGAGGCGAGCAAACACTCATCGCATTGTCACTAATTTTTGCAATTCAGGAATACAAGCCGTATTTCTTTTATATTCTGGATGAAATTGATGCTGCTTTAGACAAACGAAACTCAGAACTGCTGGCCAATTTACTTCAAAAATACATTCGGACAGGCCAGTATATAATCATAAGCCACAATGATTCTATTATCTCAGGCGCTGATATTATTTATGGATTAAGCATGAATCACGGAATTAGCAAAGTTTTAAGCTTAAAAATAGGGGATGAAGGAGTAAAAAAAGTAGTTGAGGAGAAGGTAATCTCTAAAGAAACGAGAGTTTTAGATGAAGAGGTTAAGAAAGAAGTTGTGGGTTGAGAATTATTTTTTAAATAGTTCAATAGCCCTTGAAACATGATCAAAATTTCTTACATCATCTAACCACCCTTTTGCTTTTAGAAATTCTTCATCTAGTTCTTTATATATTCCCACTCTAGGTTCTTTCTTTGTATAAAAAAATCTTCTTGTTTTAGGAATATGAAAGGTTCTAAAACCATTATTTACAGTAGTAGAACTATAAGTATTTATAACATCTCCATATGAAAATTGATCAACAATTCCATTATAATCTTTATCTGTATAACATACAAATAAACAATCATTTACTTTAACAGTAACATATTCTGTTCTTGAATATTCAGATACTTCTAAAATATCCTCTACAGAAATTGATTTAATTGTTCTACCATCAAATTTTCTTTTTTTGATCTCTACTTTAGTCTCTCTAGGATCATGCGGGCCAGTTAGCAAATCGAAAACGTATCTTTCATTGTCTCCTTTTTCTGGTTCATCATATTCTTCTCTTTTATACGCTCCCACAAACATTGTACTAAAAGGATCTTGCCAATTAAGTTCTTTACCATTTTTTATTAAATTAGCTTTAAAAGTAAATCTAGGTTTTATACTAAAATCAAGTTTAGGTAAAACTTTTCTTATTAAATCTTCCTTTTTTGATGCCATTTTAAAAAATAATCATTATATATCTTTCTTTTTTTCTCATGAAAATAAAAAAAAGAAAAAGGAAAAAGTTAAATTAAAAAATAAAAAAAAGTTAAAAAAACTTAGTAGTAACTTTCTCCAAATTCTTCAGATTTCTGTGGTTTTCTTGTTAGCAATACTATTAGGATAATAACAAGTACAACAAAAACAATTGCCAATACTATTGTTAAAACAACAATATTGTTATTGCTTACTGCTGATGCCTTACCGCTAACAGTTGCAGTGTAGTCAGATTTTCCGCTGAAGCCATCGTCAGATGTTGCTACAACAGCGAAGTTGAATGTTCCTTCCTTAAGTGCTTTTACATACACTTTTACAGCCTTGCTTGAACCAGCAGGAACTGTAGCTACAGAGTCGCTTAAGCTTATTGTTAAGTCATCTGATGCTTCAGGTGCTAGGTTGTATACAGCTATCTTGTTTCCTGAGTTTACAAGAACAAGTTCATATACAGCTTCTTCACCAACAGCAAAAGTTTTGCTTGAAGGATTTGCAAGAGCCTTGCTTCCCCCGACAACTTCTGTTGCGCTTACTGCTAAATTCTTAACAACACTTGTTTCAGTGTCGTCATTAAATGCTGTAATTTCTACTTTGTATGTTCCAGCTTTTGCGTCTGAAGGTATGTTCAAGAAAAGTTTTCTTTCTCTTGCATCGCTTTCATCGCAATCACCGTCATCGTCATCACATTCATCTTCTGGGAAAAGATCTTCAAAATAAGCTGTTCTCATTATATTCAACTCAGGTATCTTTACAGTTACCAAAGTATCTTCAGCTTCATGTCTTCCCATGTTTTTGACAACTACACTAACAGCTACTGTTGATCCAGCTTTTGCGCTTGAATCCATGTCAACCAATAATACATCAAGATTG
Source organism: Candidatus Pacearchaeota archaeon (assembly GCA_016186425.1). Lineage (GTDB taxonomy): Archaea > Nanobdellota > Nanobdellia > Pacearchaeales > GW2011-AR1 > JACPLR01. Next base: position 24,012 of record JACPLR010000005.1, read on the forward strand.
TCAGCTTGTCTCTGGCCTTGAAGGTTATCTTCTCTTTCGAAAGTTCCTGCGTCTGTTTCAATTCTTACGAAAAGAACCAGTTCTTCTTCAGGATCCAAGTCATCAGGTATCTGAACTGATAATTTTGCCTTGTAACTGCTTCCAGCAATTAAGTCAGCAAATTCAATTTCAGTTCTATCGCTTCTGTGTCCTTGTACCCATGCAGAAACAAAAACATCGCTTGCGTTTTCTCCAGCAACAAACCAAAATTCTAGTGGAAGTGTTTCGCCAGCAATAACTGCATTTGTTCCATCTGCAGGTGTTCTATCAATTTCAAGATATGGTTCTGAGATATTAAGTGTTGCTGCACTAGCAAAAGCACCCAACATAACAGCTGTTAAAACTGCTATCAAAGAAACCAAAACGAATTTTGAATTCATTTTGATATTTATCGCTTTTTTCATTTTATTTAGATTGAAATTCATACCTTTTAGCCATTTATAAACTTTATGGTAATGACATAGATGTATATAACTTATTAGTAGTGAAATAGAAAAGCTTAAATAATGTTATAATCATGTTATAACACATATGAAACCATGGCAGATATAAATGAAAGGGAGTTTTATCGTCGGGCAATCAAAGTAGGAAATAGTGCCGGAATTTTGCTTCCAAAATCGCTTTTAGGAGCGGAAGTTGTAGTAAGAATTGTGCATCCGCCACTTAACACTAAGAAAGATGTAATGAAAATGCTTGAAAATGTGATGGAAGAAATAAGAGGGATTTATATTATAACAGAAACTGAAAAAAAAGAAACTAAAAATATAAAACAAATTTTCAAAAGGGAATTAAAATCAGAAAAAAATGCAGAACGATTTGAAAATAATTCTGAATATCAGGAAAAAACTTCAGAAAATAAAGAAAGATCAAAAAGAAAAATTGAAATAATTGCGGTTTCAATGTCCATATCAAAAACTCTGGAAACACAGGATTATCATTTAACAATAATGCCTCTAAATCTGTTAAAAAAACTTGCAAAAGATAAGCCGGATTTCAGGCAAAAGCTCTTTCATTCAAAGCCTTTGATGAACAAATGGCTTTTAGTTGAGCTTAGAAAGGAGATGGGTTTTTAAAAAATCCAAAAACAGAAAAATAATTACAAAGGTCTGCCCATTACACATTCATACCATTCTGAAAATGAAATGCCTTCCCAGTTATCTCCTCCAGAAGGCCTAAGTTCATCAGGAAAAACTCTTACATTTTCCGCTTGTTCTCTTTGAGTTGTCATTCTTTGTTTAACTTCAGGAGTATTATATTTGCAAATATCCCAATTTGGAGCTTCTCTTCTTTCACTTTCTATATAGCAAGGAGAAAAACTTTCTCTAACACAAGCACATCTATTGCCCATTTGATCCATCAGTATATTATGTGTAAAAGAAAACCCATAAAAAGGGCATCTCGGCCTTTCTTTTGCTATTTCATCAGCAGCCATTTATTTGATATTAAGTTTATATTTAAATAAATTTATATTGTTAATTTGATAGCTAAGATAAATAAATGTTATGTTAAAATTTAGTAGCTTAACCGAATAAATCAGGAAAAATCATGGCATGATTCAAGAACTATTCTGAAAATATGGGAAACGCTAATTATTAAATTTAAGTTAAGCTAATTATATATTAGATAGAGTAGTTAAGTATAATAAATAAGGCGAGGATATTGCATGTTTTCAAAATTCTACTTCCCATTCATCCCATCCCAAACCTTAACACTCATAGCAGCATCTCGAACTGGATCAGGGGATTCATTAATTATCTTGAAATTGATTTTTGATTTTTTTAAAACATTAAGCAATTTAACTAGCTCAGCTTTTGGAGTCATTATATGATGTTTTTCTCCTTTATCCCCATAAACAATTCCGGAAAAATGGCAGTGGATTTCTTTAAATCCAAGATTTTCAAACTGCTTTAACATTTCCTCATAGCTCATTTTGCCATTGCTTCTGGCTAATAAATGCGCAAAATCAAGTGTGAATGAACATTTTGTATCTTTAACTAATCTAAGTATCTCATCAACACTTCCAAAAACATTGACTTTCCCGGTTGTTTCAGGGCATAAAACTACCTTCCACTTATTCTTTTTAATTTCTTCCTGCAATTCTAACATAGCTTTTTTAATTACTTGATAAGTTTCCTCTTTCTCTTTCTTGCCATAAAAACCCGGATGAAATACAATTTCCCTTACTCCTAATAAATGCCCTATCTTACAGCAATCTAAAATTCTTTTCTTGCTCTGCTCAATTTTCTTTGCATCCTCTGAATTTAAATTAATCCAGTAATGCCCGTGAATGCTTAGCTTTATTCCGAGCCTTTCAGCTGCTTTCTTTATTTCTTCAGCTTGATTTTCTTTAATATAAACTCCATAAGTAAATTCAATCTCACAGGCTTTAATTCCCATTTCATAATATCTTTCCAAGTTGCTAACAGCCTCTTTCACTCCTCCAAGACCTCCCGGTCCGAAAACAATTGTCATAATTTAATTAAAGAATAAGAGGTTAAAAATGTTACTTGTTTTATAAATTATAATAAATTTTCAAATTCTTCTCTAGAAATCTGCAAGTCTTTTTTAATAATTTTAGTTAATAATCCAGGACCTATATCTTCACCAGCATGATGAGGAATTGTTGTTTTTCTTCCATCAAGATGTATATAAACCATATGGCTTCCAGTTGTATGATCATAAACAAAACCTAATTTCTCAACTATTTTAGCTAATTCCTTACCTGTTAATTTAGGCAATTTTGCCAAATTAAACCTCTATTTGTTTAACTTCAATAAATTTTTCAGAAACTTCAAAATCATCTTCAGATTCAAGATAAGCTTCAATAGCCTCTTTAGTTCTTTCAAGTAGTTCTTCTATAGTTTTAGCTTGTGTATGGCATCCAGGAAGTTCAACTACTTCTGAAACATACCATCCATCCTCATCTTTTTCTACAATTACATTAAATTTTGCCATAAAATTAAATAGTTTGCAAGTTTATAAAACTTTAGAAATTAAGATCTAAAGTTTAAAAATTATTGTTATTAATTGCCTTTTTTAAAGAAAGTATAAACCCTATCTGCTAAACTAAGATGAGGCCTGTAAGAAAGCACTTCTTGTTTCATTCTATCAGCATCTTCTTGAGTTATAATATTTCCTTGAATAATATGTCTATTAGTCGCACTCTCATAAAGGCTTAGTTCATGATGGTCTCTCCTATCCCTCGATAGCATATGTCTTCTTACAGCATTTCTTTCGATTTGTTTTAGATCTTCTTCATGTTCTCTTTTAGATTTTATTCTTGGGAAATACATTCTATATGCAGATTTTAAATAATCAGTTAACTTCATTTTATTGATAATTTCTAGGCATTAATAAATATTATTATACTTAAATAAAATAAGAGATTAGAAATGTTGCTTCTTATTCTATTTTTGCAGCTTTTCTCATCTCTTCAAAAACTTTTTCAGCACATGGCGGACAGTATGTATGACTTATTTTATCTTTATCATATAAACTTAAAACAGAAGAATATTGAGAATCACTTTTATAGACCCATCTACCTCCCTGCTTTATTGCCTTGCATTCGGGAATGCAACACTGAACTAACATATCTGAGCTTCTGCTTTCCATGTTTCACACACTTTACATCTGCTTTTAAACATTCCTATTAACCAGAAGAATTCGTATTATTCACAGATGTTGAATTAAGCGTTGGTGTTGTTAATACATTTATTTGTGTAGCTGTTTTATTTCCTGTAACTGCCTCAATGCCAGTAAGCTCCTGGCTTATCTCCCCTATATTGCTGACAATATACTGGTGAAGTTTTTGTATAATTAGGGTCTGCATTTCTTCTTTTAGTCTTCCATGGCATATATTTGGGTTTATTTCAGGATCAGTGATAACTCCTAATGGCAGAAAACAATCCATATTTTTTCCTTCTAAAACCATTGCGCTTTCCAAGCCCCTTTTAATTGTCAGCGCCTTAGCATTTACTACACATTTGTCTCCAGCTCTTTCCTTGATAGTGTAAAACCAAGAAATATCTTTTGCATCGTTTAAATATTTGGCTTTAGAGCATTTTACTAATTTTGCCTCCCAACACGCAATGTCTTTGCATGTCGGAGCGTAAATAAATGTTAAATAAATAGCAAGAATTAAAATTATAACAAATAAAATTGATAAAATGCCGGCCACTCTCCTCTTTTGAACCATATATTAAAATGGAGGATGATGTTTAAAAATATGTTGGTTAGCCAGCATATTTAGGTTATGGATCAATATCATGAATTTTAGTGTACATAGTCCAACTAAAATTAATTTTATTTGAAATGCACTAAATAACAATTAAATTTAAGGTAGCTTATTTATAAATAAAATAAAGATATAATATTCAAAATAAAATAAGTAGCTTACTCATTAAATTATGTAAAGATATAGTATGTTTTCAAAATTATTTAATTAAAAGCTCACAAACTCAACATCATTATCAGAAGAAGATGAACTTGCAAACTTCTTTGCTGCAATGCATTTTATTCCTGCCTCTTCGGCAATTCTTATAACTTGTATTGTTGCCTGCCCGTCAATTGCCAGAATTACGGCATTTCTCGCTCTTCTGGCTTCATTAGCCATTCTTGATTTTGGAACACTGCTTATAATATTCAAGTTTCCATCAATAAAGAAAACTTTGCTGGAATTTTCAACATCTCTTGAAAGTATTTCTCTCAATTCAATTTTGTCAATTTTTTTTATTTCTTTTTCTTCTTTTTTCTCCTCTTTATAATTATTAACTTTTTTATTTTCCCTTACATCTCTGCTATCTTGATTATAATTATTAAAACGAGAATAAGAAGAAAATTCCTTTGCAGGAATTTTCTTTCTTAAACTAGCTAAAATTTCCTTTCCATTAAGCTCTTCAACTTCTTTACCATCTGGAGCAAATGCAACAAAATCAATGTTTGCATTTTCAATTACATTCTTAGCTATTAGCTTTCCGCCACGATCTCCATCAAGGAAAAGAGTTATTTTCTTGCTCTTGCTTAGCTCAATAACGTCTTTTGGAAGTTTTGTTCCATTCATGCTGATTACATTATTAACCCTGTTTTCAAGAAGATTCATTACATCTGCTCTTCCTTCAACAACAATAATTTCCTCTCCTGTTAGGTCTCCGCTTGGAAGCTTATCATCTCCATACTCCTGTACTCTTGAAGTTCTTGATTCTGTTCGCAATATGCCTGAAATCTCCCTTGAACTTGTTGAACCTTCAATAGATTCCAGCAATTTCTTAGCTCTTTCAATTATATAATCTCTCTTGTTTCCACGAACATCCTCAATTTTCTCAACAGTAATTCTTGCTTCAGTAGGCCCGACTCTATCAATAGTCTCTATTGCAGCAGCTATCAAGCTTGTCTCACTCTGGTCAAGCGCAGTGGGAACAAATATTTTTCCGAAAGTCTTCCCGTCTCTTGGCTCTGTCTCAACTTCAATTCTTCCGATTTTTCCTTCCTTCTGCAGTTCTCTTATTTCTAACTCGCTGCCAAGCAACCCTTCTGTCTGGCCGAATAAAGCTCCGATTACATCAGGCTTTTCAACAGGCCCTAAAGCCTCGAACTTAGCATATATCATGTATTTTATTGATACCGGACTTATTTTTGCCATATTTTATTTCTCCTATATATTTAGATTTTTGTTTATTAGTATAGAATTCATAAAAAGAACTTAGTTCTCTTTTAGCTTTATTAATAAAGCTTGTTTATCTACAAATTAACCTAATTAAACCTAATAAAGGTCAAATAAGCGTGAATGTGAATATAATTAAACACGAGTTTAACTAATATCTCTTAATGATCTATTTCTAATGCCTATACTTCTCTTAGATAGTTTAAAAATGTTTCGGAGAATTTTCTTATTTTTAATGCTTTATTCTACGTAATACCCTAAGCTCTTGGCTTAGGGATAAAACCATAACTTATTAGTTGGTGGAAAGAGTTTTAAAGTATCAAAATATGATTATATTAATTAAAAAGAGATTAGCAGAATGTTATATCCATTTAGAATAAAAAGAAATCAAAGATTTTCATCTATTGCTGGAATGATTATTGGAGCACTGCTTATGGTTTCCTCTCCGATAATAGAAATATCTAATGCACTAACAATCAGCGGTTTTGTTGTTGGATTAATAATATTCTTTATAGGATTGCTCTATTTTTTAGATGCACAATAAAATGGATGAGAAACAGAAAATAAAAAATCTAAAAGATTTAGAATATAATCATATTTTAAATAAACAAAATATTGCTCTTGTGTTAATAGGGACAGCAATGATTTATACATTATTTACAGAGAAACTACCTCAAAATTTAACGAGAGGATATCTACTACTTTTTCTCTTGATAATGGGGATTGTCTTTCTATGGTATTTTGGTAGGGAATTAAATAAAATAAAAGAGGATATAACGGGGCTTTAGTTTTCATTAAATGTGACATCAATAAATTATAATATTATAAGAGAAAAATGGTTAGAGATTGAAAATATCCTAAAAAAAGATGTAAGTGGATATGACATGTTTAAAGATGTATATGTTATTTGTATAGCTAGAGATGATGGAGAAATTATTCGAGGTTTTAAATTTGATAAAGAATTAGTAAATCGTATTGTTAATAATTGGAAATCTAATAAATATCGTTACGAATATAATTCTTTTGAAACAAAGAGAGGCATATTTAAAGTTAGAATTTATTCTATAATTTTATATTATTTATTCAAATCTATAGAAAAACCAGATTTTTTGTCTTTAACTATTTGCCGGGATTTTAAGGGAAGAACTAATGAAATAACTCAAAGCCTTAAGTACTTTCTAGAAACTCTCCTGAAAATAAAAATGGGGAGGCCACTATACCAAAGATTAGCTCCAAATTCCCATGCCCATATTTATGCAAATATGATGAGAAGAGACAATAAAAATTTGTTAAGCACTTATGTTAATATCAGTTTGGAGGATATAGAGAAATTTCTCAAAAAAAATAAGGTACACCAAGGGGTCATAGACCGCTAACCCATTCAACCCCCCCAATTGGAATTGGACGAATTTCCTGGCGTTTGGCGTGTTATATATTAGTCAAACATATATATAAACTTTTCTGCGTTTTTTGTTTCATGCATCAAGTGGCTTAAAAATTTGAGATGATATTAGAAAAAGAGTATTGTATATTAATCCTATAGTAATAACAAAACGAAAGATTTATAAATAAGAAGTTTAATAAAGTTTAATGGAAACAACTTGGACAATTCATTATCCAGATGAAATAAGAGCAGAATATAGCAAAGTTGCTGATGAACCATTCGTAGCAGTTTGTTTAGGCTTAGGAAGAGTAGAGTATTGTTATGGAAATTATTCAACAAAAGGCGAAATATTTGATGCTTTAATTGAAAGTGATAAAGGCGTTTTATATTTAGGAGTTCATCCATATGACAAAGATGGTAACTTTAATCCAGAAATAAAAAGGTTAATTAATCCTTCAGATTTCAGTAATACAATACAATCTCTTGATAAATTATTATTAAAATAAAGCTCTTATTGAGCATCAAACAGAATAAATTAAATTATGTAAAAATATGGCATATTTTCAAACCTCAAATCCTTCTTATTCCCGCTCCTCAAAATTATCTTGCAGCTAACCTTGAATAATCCCTTACTCTTCCAAGCTTGTTATACAAATCTAATAGCTTATCTTTCATCTTTGCTTTTTCTTCATCATTTCCAAGAATATTGTAATAAATCCTTTCATAATACTCAACAGCTTTTCTGTTTCTTAGTGCTTTTTCCTGCTCTTGAGCTTCTTTGTAATATATTTGTATATATTTTGATTTAATTTCAGCCTGCTCTTTTGCATTTCCCTGAATAAGTGCTTTCTTCAAAATAGCATCAGCAATTTCAAAATGGCCTATCTTGACATATAATTCAGCTTCTCTCATATAAAGTTCCATTTTTTCTTTATATGTAAGAGAGATATCTGCTGCGGCATCAATATTTTTGGCAGCATCTGGGTAAAATCCCTTGTTTGCATTAATTTCAGCTAGCTTCAAGAGAATAAATTTCCTTACATCTAAACTATCTGCCTGCCTTAAAAACCTGTTTAAATGATCAATCTTCACAAAATCTCCGCTATTTCTCAAATCTTCTTCTATCTGCGATTTAGTTAAAGCCATTTTACCTCTTTTTAATAATTTTGATTGCTGGATTCATAAAAACCCGCTGGAGGTTTTTATTAATATTAACAGAATAAAACCTCTATTTATAAATATTTTTATAATAAGTTTTGAGCTAATCTATTCATAAAAAATAATAAATAATTATTGAGAGGATAAATTTTAGTATATAACTTATGAAATATTAAATTATTTACATACTAATTAATAAACCTCGGTAACTTTCACATTAAAATCAGGCAAGAATATGGTATGTTTTCAAAACAATTTTGAAAATACTGCAATAATTTTACCTGTTTTATTAGCTTGATATATTGCTCTTAGTAGTTTAACTAATTTTAACTCGTTCATCAAAGAAAAGTTTAATATTAAATAATTTCAGAGATATTTTTTCAATTGTGGCAAGCCATATATCTTTCAGCTTCCAGAACATCCTCTATAAAAACATATCTGTGGAGTTTTTGCCTGGAAATTTCAAAAGATTTATCCTCAATAAGTGTTTTATATTGCAAATCTTCAATTGAATTAATTTTGTCTTTGGCTTTAATAACTTTTTCAGCATATTTTATATCTTCTTCAAAAACAAATCTTTGCCCAGCATCCCAAGCTATTCTTTTAGCTTCTTCATCAACCCTTTCCCTATAACTTAAATCTTCAATACTTTTTAGAATATCTCTCGCCTTTGATTCAAATTCTGGAACAAATATTTCTTGAACACTCATTTTACCCCTTTTATATATTTATTTAAGAATAAGTTTTATTTAAGGTTTATTGTGGTTTAAAATATACAGATGCAAGATTATTAAGAATGATACAAATTTCTTGATTTAAGATATTCTTCAGCACTTGTTACATCTAATTTAATTATAGTCCCTCTTTTGTTATTTTCAGCAATTTTTCCTGCTTCATCCATAAGCGCTCTTCTGTATTCTACTCTATTAAGATGCTTATTTGAAATAACCTTAACTAAGTTTAGCGCATCAACCATTATATCTAAACTTTGATTTTCAGCTGACATTTTAATCAAAATGTAATAATTTTGTAAATACTTAAGCATTATTGTAATGAATTATAAACAAGAAATAAAAAAACTAAGATAATCAATCGCTTTCAGGATTAATCCCGTGATATTTTGCAAGAATCCTTTCTTTATATGTTTCTAATGGGCCTATCTCATCTGGTTGAATCGCTCTTTCTTGTCCGTGTACGCTTCCAGCTCCTGCACGCATTTCTTCAAGTATTTTATGTAAATAGCTATCCATTTTATTTATTTTTTAAGAAAAAAGAAAATTTAAATTTTCTTTGCAGTTAATTCAATGCAAACTCCGGCTGCAACAGTTGCTCCAGCATCTCTTATTGCAAATCTTGCCATATGAGGATTATCTGCCTGTTTTTCAAGAACAAGGTTTCCTATTGGTTTGATTCTTACTTTCGCTACATCTCCATTCTTGATGAAGTCGGGATTTTTCTGAGCAACTTCTCCTGTTTTAGGATCATATTTTTCAATTAATTCAATAAACTGGCAAGGAACTTGTGCTGTGTGAACGTGGAATACTGGCGTGTAGCCTTTGGCAATAACTGTTGGATGATTAATAACTGCAATCTTTGCTACAAATTCTTCTGCAATTGTTGCAGGCTTGGCAGCGTCGCAGATTACATCTCCTCTTGCTACATCCTTCTTTCCAATTCCTCTAATATTAACTCCAACATTATCTCCTGCTTCTCCCTGTGGCAATTGTTCATGATGAGCTTCAACAGTTCTAACTTCTCCAAGAACTCCTTTTCCGCTTCTTCCAGGCAATACTATAATTTTCTGCCCGACTTTCATTATTCCTGTTTCAATCTTGCCAACAGGAACTGTTCCAATTCCAGTAATTTCATAAACATCTTGTATTGGCATTCTTAATGGAAGAGTTGTTGGTTTTTCAGGCTCCTTGAAATTATCAAGGTCTTCAAGAACAGTCGGGCCTTTATACCAAGCCATTTTATCAGATTTCTTTGCAATATTATCTCCGTGAAGAGCGGCTATTGCAAGGAAAATAACATCTTCTGCCTTGTAACCCACAGCTTTTAATTCATTAATAACATCTGCTTTAACTTCATTAAATCTTTCTTCTTTATAGCCGACATCATCCATTTTATTAACTATCACATGCAATTGCCCAACACCCATTGTTTTTAAAAGCCAAAGATGTTCTTTTGTTTGTGGTTCTACTCCTGATTTTGCAGCAACAACTAGGAAAGCGGCATCAGCTTGTGAAGCTCCAGTAATCATGTTTTTTACAAAATCCTTGTGTCCCGGAGCATCAATAATTGTGATTTCAAATTTCTGTGTAAGCAATTTCTGGTAAGAAAGATCAATTGTAACTCCTCTTTCTCTCTCTTCCTTGAATTTATCCATAACATAAGCAAATTCAAATCCGGCTTTTCCGTGTTTTTGGGCTTCTGCTTTTAATTTCTGCAGCTCCTGTTCAGGAAGCTTGCCAGTATCATACATCAATCTGCCGATAGTTGTTGATTTTCCTGCATCAACGTGCCCGACGAACACAACATTCATGATTGGTTTTTGTTTTGCCATATTTCTTAAATTAATAAAGTATTTTATAATGTTTTTTTAGAACATGAAGTCTAAATAAAACAACAATATCTGATAAAATTAAAGCTTTATAAATCTTTTGTTTTTCACTAATTTTAATTTTCAGGCAAGATAAATATATCGACGAGAAACGTTAATTTTATGAATAAAGTTTTTTTAGTCCAAGTCCACAAAGTCTGTCAACAATTATTGCGCTAAAAACTTCGTAAATATCTCCGCCGCCGCTGATTATTCCTTCTACATAACCTAGTGAAAAACAATCCGGATTATATTTTTCATCAGCTATTAAAGGAAGTTCTACTATTTTTGATAGTTTAGATATATGTTTCATAATATATTAATATATAACTTATTTATATAATTTTGCAATAAAGGAATTTTAATGCATATATTCTAAAATAATTCTAATCTGTAATAAAAATTATTCTTTCTTCCTTTGCAACATTACCCGCTTTATCTTCTGCAAATATATTTATCTTATGAATTCCCCTTGATTCTCCGCTTGGAATTTTTATTTTTTTATCAAAATAATCACACTTAGAGCATATTCTGTGCTTTTTGTTATTATCCATCTCATACCAAATTTTTGATTCTTCACTAACCTCTCCTGTAAAAACAAAAAAATCATTAAATATATCATCATTTTCAGGGCTTTCAACACTTAATTCTGGATTTGATGAATCAAATCTTGCTCTTGATACCTTGGAGTCTGTCTCACTAAAAGAATTTTTTACCTTAAAGAAAAATTCTATATCTTCATCAAGTATATTTATCTCTTTTCTGCATTCCCAAACTTCATCATTAGCTGTTTTATGCTGACATTCCACAATATTGCTTAAATTAAATACTTCAATATTATATTGGGTATCAAAGATATTCTTATAATGCAACTCAACAGCAATAGGACTAGATTCTCTGAATTTTATCTTGAATTCTTTTTCAGCAATAACATCATTTGGATTGTCTCTCGGATAAGTTTTTATTATCTTTGGAGAGCTAGAGCTGGAAATAGCAATAACACTAGCCACAACCATTATAGCCATAAACAAAAAAATAAATGAAACAATTATTTTGTTATGCTTCATATTGGAAAATATCTATTGCAATATATAAATCTTATTATGCTAAATTGAAATATTCATTTTTCATCACTATAATTTGATAGCCTGATAGTGCTACTTGAAGTTGATGAATAAAATGAAGCCTATAAAATACTTCTTTTTATTAATTTAAAATAAGATTCAATTTAAAGACGATAAAATAATATTATTAAAAATAAAACTCATCAGATATTTCTGCAAAATCCATTTGCTCGTTTACTTTATTTTTTACAATTAAATCCATAAGTTTAAATGTTATTTGCTCTCTTGAAGGAATAGGCAATCTTCTATATTTTTCATAAAGTATATTCTCCCATTCGCCTGGAATATAAATAGTTTCATTTAAGCATGGAAATTCATCATCTTGAATATAATCATATTCAGCCTTGTAAACTAGGCTTCCATTGTATACTGCACTATTTTTATATGGGCCATCTTGATCACCCGAAGATCTTAAAACAAGACTATTAAATGTTAAATAAAAATCAAAATAAGAGAGATTAAACCATTCTCCATTAAAATTATCCCCATTTCTTTCAGGAAAACCATTTCCAAATTCAAAGCATAATGCTTCAATCATGTAAGAAATATTTTCTTTCATAAAACAAGCAATTTTACCTATATTTTAAAATTAATTATACTCCATTTAGAATATAATTTACCATTATTAAGTTCAAATAAAAGTTTAAAATGTCTAAAATATTTTGATTAATATGTACAAAGAAAGTATTTGCTTCACGGGTTAATAAGCTCGTGAGGTTAAAATAGGAAATAAGTATATAAATAAATTCTGTGAGAAATGTAAAGAAGAAACTTGGCATAGAGTTTTTAAGAGATATGGAAAAGGAAGGGGAGAGAACAAGAAAAGCAAAAGAGGCAAAAGTGTAAAAAGAGAGGTTATTTGGTGTTTAACTTGCCAGAAAAGAGCAATAATAAAATCAAGAAGAAGTAAAGTAACCCGGGCAGATTTTAAATAATTTTTATCTAACCGAAACCTTTAAATATTTACACATATTATAAATATTGATAAATAAATACACAAATAGTAAAAATGACAACGATAACTCTTTCTATACCAGAAGACCTTAAGAAAAGAATGGATAATTTTGAAGAAATAAACTGGAGTGCCGTAGCTAGGGAAGCATTTGCAGAAAAAATAAATGATATGGAATTTATAAAAAGATTCAAAGAGAAGAGCAAAATAACTGAGGCTGATGCCTTAAGGCTTGGTAAAGAGGTTAGTAGAGGAATAAGTAATAGGCTGAAAAAAATGATGAGGTAAGTTATGAATCTCATCATTGACGCCAATATTCTATTTTCAGCATTAATTAAAGATAACCTTAGCCATACTCTTTTGTTTAACGAAAAATTTCGCTTGTTCACGCCAGAATATATTTTTACAGAATTAGAAGAACATAAAGAAGAAATTCTTGATAAGACAGAAAGAACAACAGAAGAATTTTTTAAAATGATAGAAACTTTAAAGAGAAGAATCGTTATCGTTCCTTTAGAAGAATTAGTTCCTTATATTGAAGAAGCGGAAAATATAACTCTAGATACAGATGATATGGCATATTTCGCACTTGCGTTAAAATTAAAATGCCCTATTTGGAGCAATGATAAGCATCTTAAGAATCAAGACAAAGTTATAATATATTCAACAGAGGATTTATTGAATGTTTTAGGAGATTATTAATTAATTAGGTTCATTTTCAAAACATTACTTTCATCATCTCAGTATAACCCAATAAGCCTTCTTGAGTTGTAGGAAACTTTTCTAAATTAGGATTAAATTCATAATTCCTAAAAACTTCATTCATGCCTATAAAGGTAAAATATTCATTAATCTCTCTTAATATTTTAACAACATATCTTTTATTATTTCTATCATTTGAATTATCACTGTTTGCAAATATTAAATCTTGAATTAAATTGCCAATCATATAGCCAAAGTGGCATGTTCTTTTTAAACCAGCAGTTAATTCTACTTGCTCTTCAGTTTCTCTTATTTTATTAATAATATCTGATAATCTTTCATTAGTTAAAATATTCATTGAATTCAAGAAATAATACTCTTAATAAAACTACTGGTTTTCAAAGCTAACTCTTGATTCCAATTCTTTTTGTTTTTCTTTCAACTCCTCTATTTTTCTGTCAGTTTCTCCTATTATTAAGGAATAGGCAATAACATCTTCAACAGAATTTTTATCACTAACTCCTGCTGCAGATGCAATAGTTTTTGCCGGAAGCAAAATAGCTTCACTCATTACTTTAGGAAGTTTTTTTTGTTCTGGTTCTATTAAAGCATCTGTCATACTTTCCAGTACATCTATAGCTCCTTTTTCAACACCGCTAATCATTCTTTGAGGTGCATCGACAATATACTCAAATGTATTCTGCGGATTATTAAGTCTAAATTCACTTTCAAAATAATTTTTTTGCGATTTTAAGAATTATTTGGATAAATTTATAAAATATAAAAAGAAGTCATAAAAGCTTAATCCTTTGGAGTAGCTCTCACTAATAAATATTTTTCTGATTTAACAAAATCAAATTCTTCTTTAAATGCAACACAATCGCACCTACACACCGTCTTTTCTCTTTTCCAGCCATTTTTTTTTCTTATAGTAAAAATACCTATATTTCTTCTATCTTGCTCTCCCAATTCAAGTTTATCAAACCAATCCTCTAAAAAATAGTAATCTCCACCAAACTCTTTAGAAACCCGTTGTTGTTTAGCAGGAGTTTCGCGACGATAGGAATCAACAGGCTCATTAGGAAAATTAAGAAGCCTATAATTTCTACAAGGAGAGCTTTGATAAAGTATATATACGCTAGTACGAAACTTATCAGGATTAGAATCATTATACTCTTTTTTTTGATCAAGATAAAAAAATGATGAATTATTAAGAAATCCATTTAATCTGCCAATAATTGAGGCTACAGGAACTTTCTTTTCTTTTGAGAATGTGAGAATATCTTGGTTTGAAACATGATCTAAATCCAATTCTCTAATTGTATTATCTGGCAAAATTAAGTTATTTGCAAAAACATCACAATAATTTTCATCATTTCTCAGACTATGTGTAATTTTTTTTCTTGCATTATGAATTCCACTATATGAAAGGTCCCTTAATAATTCTTGAGCATATAAAGCCTGTTTTAAATAATGCCCAAATTCATGGGCAATTGTAAAAGCCCCACCACCAGTTCTTAAAATATCAGTTGCTATTGAAATCTCCATCTTTCTAGGCTTAGATTCAGAAGCACCAATAGAACCATATACTAAACCATTATCCTCTTCAACAAATTCAATTTCTAAATAACCAAGTAATTTCTTTAATAATCCAACATTAAATTCCTTTCCTTGTGAAACAAGTCTTGCCAATTCTCCTGCAGCCGGAAAAGGATCAATACTAAGCTGAGATAAAAAAGGAAAAACATGATAGCAAGGGGGGGCGTGCCTAAAATGGTTTAAAGATCTTAGACTAAACTTAAAACCATTTTTCGCTTCTATCTCAACTAATTTTCTTAATCCCATAAAAATTAATTTAGAATTATACTTTTTAAGAATTATTATACTACTGATTCTCCGCCAATCCTTTCCTGTTTCTGATTTTTCTTACAACTTCACTTTGTAATTCAGTTGGCATTTTTTCAAATGACTGATCTTCTAAACTTGAAACTCCTCTACCTTCTGTTGCAGACCTTAAGTCGCTGCTCCATCCCAACATTTCAGCTACAGGCAGTTTTGCAGTTACTTTAACTCCAACTTCGTCCTGCTGAACGTCAATTAACTGTCCCCTCTTGCTTGAAACTAATTTTGTAACAGTGCTCATGTATTCTGAAGGCGCTTCAATTAAGTGTACTTGCAACGGCTCAAAAAGAGAAATTCCCGCATCTCTCATAGCGCTTGAAATAGAATCTCTTATTGCAGGATAAACCTGTGCAGGCCCACGATGAATTGCATCTTCATGAAGTTTTATATCAGCAAGCCTTAGTTTCATTTTCATGCATGGCTCTCTTGCTAATGGTCCAGCATCAATGACCTGCTCAAAAGCATCT
Source organism: Candidatus Pacearchaeota archaeon (assembly GCA_016186425.1). GTDB lineage: Archaea > Nanobdellota > Nanobdellia > Pacearchaeales > GW2011-AR1 > JACPLR01. Next base: position 40,001 of record JACPLR010000005.1, read on the forward strand.
AAAATCAAGTCAATTACCTCAATCATATGTACTTCACCTCTTGTATCATCAACAAAAACACATCCCTTGTAAATATCTCTGACATTTCTTATCTCATCATTTGGAATTCCTAACTCAGATAATTTCTTGAACATTGTATCATCTCTTTTCTTATATCTTCTCTCAGATATTTCTCCTTTCTTAATTGCATCATAAACTTCATCTTCTAAAGGCTCAACAGTTATGAAAAAGGAATTATGTTTATTTGGAGATTTACCTTCCTGAACTTTTGATTTTCTTACAACAGTCTCTCTGTAAACAACAATCGGAGCAGAGGTTTTTATCTCCAGTCCTTTTTCAGTCACTATTCTATTTTCAATAATTTCTAAATGCAGTTCTCCCATTCCTGAAACTAAATTTTCTCCTGTTTCCTCATTAATTTCAACCTTAAGGCTTGGGTCTTCTTTTACAACTTTTCTCAAAACTTCCACAAGCTTTGGAAGATCAACCATTTTCTTCGGCTCAATAGCTTTTGTAATAACTGGCTCAAAAATATGTTTGATTTCTTCAAAAGGTGTTTCAGGTTTTATTGTAATTGTTTCTCCAACATCCCCGACAATTCCTGCAATTGCAAGAACATTTCCTGCAGGAATATGTTCTACTTGTTCTGGCTTAATTCCGTTGTAAACTAAAACTTGCTGAACTCTTTGATTCTTTTTTTCATTATTAAGATAAACTTCCATTCCTGGTTCCAAGCTTCCTGAAAATAATCTTCCTGCTGAAATTTCTTTTCCAGATCTTGGATCAATAACAATTCTTGTAATTATAAATGCTAATTCTCCTTTTGGATCGCAGTTAACAAGGCTTTTTCCAAACTCGCTTTCAAGATCTCCATGCCAGATTTTTGGAATTCTGTATTTCTGCGCTTCAATCGGGTTTGGAAGATGCTTGATTGTCATGTCCAAAATAACTTCAAATAAAGGCGCATTTTTCCATGTCCATTCTTTCCTTTGTTCTTCATCCATGCTATACAATTCAAAAATATTTTTAAAAGTAACTCCTTTCTTTTTCATAAAAGGAAGAGACAATGCCCAATTATCTCTGGCACTTCCAAAAGCAACACTTCCCTCATTAATATCCACCTGCCATTTTTCCTTGTATTCTGGCTCTGCAATTCTCTCAATTAATTTATTAAAATCTTTGTAAATCTTGATAAATCTCTCCTGCATTTGTTCAGGAGTCATTTTCAGCTCTTTAATCAGCCTGTCAACTTTATTAATAAATAAAATTGGCTTTACTCTTTCTCTTAAAGCTTGTTTCAGAACAGTTTCTGTCTGAGGCATGATTCCTTCGCTTGCACAAACTAAAACAATCGTGCCATCAATAGCACGCATTGCACGAGTTACATTTCCAGAAAAATCTACATGCCCCGGAGTGTCAATTAAATTAATCAAGTATTCCTGGCCGTGAAAATCATGAACCATTGAAACATTTGCAGCATCAACAGTCATTAATCTTTCCTGTTCATCTGAATGCTGCCATGTTGCCATTCCAGCCTCTAAATCCCCGGCAGATTTTGCAGCCATCATTCCTGCTGCAGCAAGCAAATTATCTGTGAAGGCCGTTTTACCGTGATGTATATGTGCACTGGTTGCTATATTTCTGATAGTTTCCTGGTTATTAGTCAGTCTTTCAATTTTCTCAACTTTTTTTTCTTCTTGTGCCATTTTATTTATTTCCTTTTTGTTTTATCTTTATTTTATTTAAAGGTTTTCAAAGGGTTTATTTTGTCTTTTTTATTTATTTTCTTTTTTAATATAAATAAGGTAATATAATCAGATAACATAATATCAGTTTAATAGTTATAACTTAACTTAAGCCATCTATATTATAACTTGTAAGAAAAATAGTTTTTAAAGCTTTTTATTAGCTTTTTGTTGCCTTAATCTCCGTTATATTCATAAGAAAGTTGATTATATTCTTCAGTATCATATGAGCAAATGCCTTTATCATGCCATAATACAAATTTATCAATTCCAACATCTAATGCTAATTTACTGCAATGTGTGCAATAGGGCATTCCAGCTTTCAATATTTTATTTTCTTGGCTAAGCCTTATGAAATATAAACTAGAACCAGATACTTCATGTGGATTTTTAGAAACAGCGTCTATTATTGCTCTTTGTTCAGCATGGATACAGCATGACTTATCTCCAACTTTATCATGATAAGAGATTTTATCAATTAAACATCTTCTTTGTGATTCACGATTTCCAGGAGGGGAGTTAAACCCTCTTCCAATTGTTCTTCTGCTTTCACTATCAACAACAATTGAACCGCATTTGCTTCTTAAACATGTTGAGAATTTTGCAACTTCAAGAGCTTGCATCATGAATTTTTCAGCCAAGTTTTTTTTCTTGCCGATTAGGTATATCATAAAAATATAAAATTTAACTGAATTTAAAGATTTATATTCTTGTACATATTAAATTAGAATTAAACTAAAACTAGGAACTTACTCTAATAAATCAGGTAAAAATATGTTATGTTTTCAGAACAATTTTGAAAATACTGCAATAAACAAATTTAAAGGAAAGTTTGATAAAGAAAACCATTGGTTGTCTTTATTTTGAATCTCTACAATACTAAATTTCTTATTTAAAGAAATTTAACCTATAATATTTTAAAATATAACAATGTTAAACCACTTAAGTTTAATTATCAGTCCTATGTATTTTCAGATTAAGTAAATAAATTTAGTTGGACTATGGACACTAAATTAATATTAATTATATTTTTTCACAGCCAAGGATTCCTGGCAATATGGCACGAGTTTACGCCATGATTCTTGATATAATCCTGATGGTAATATTCAGCAGCATAAAATTCACTGGCTTTTGTTATTTCTGTAACAATTTTTTTAGGAATTTTCTTCTGAATTTTTCTCATTGAAACTTCTGCTAGTTTCTTTTGTTCAGCATTATGATAAAATATCACACTTCTATACTGAGATCCAACATCTGGCCACTGCATATTCATTGTTGTAGGATCATGGCTTTTCCAGAATACTTCAAGTAGTTTTTCATAACTTATTTTTTCAGAATCAAAAATAACTTCAACAGCTTCGGCATGGCCTGATTTATCTGAACAAACTTGCTCATAAGTTGGATTTTTTGTTTTTCCTCCAGTATATCCAACTCTTGTTTTAACAACTCCTGGCAGCTTCTGAAACTGGTATTCAAATCCCCAAAAGCAACCTCCTGCAAATGTTGCTTTTTGCAGCATTTGTTTATTGGAGTTTTTCATAAATAATATAATAAGAAGGAGTATAAATAAATTGTGAAAGAAGAAAGAGGATAATAATTAATTAGCAGTCCATAACCTTTCTTTTAATTCAGCAAATTTATTTGAAGCTTCATTTTTTCCATCAAATCTTGAGAGAAATAATTTTCTTATTTCTACTATGGAAATTTTACCATGAATATAATCATAATAAAGTCTTTCTCCAAGGCCATACCCTTGCTGATGAATAAATAATTCCTCAAAATCAAAATCTCGACCATATCTTCGCTCAAGATTCTTTCTAAATTCATTCTGATTTTTTTTATCTAGTCTTGAGAGATCGGGCCATTTAGTATATCCGCTAGTAACCTCTGATCCGGCAATTTTTGCACCAAAAAAACCAAGCATTTCAATTAAGATTTCAAGACAAATACTATTTTTCGTTATATTTGGTCTTTTATTATCAATTCCAGAAACTGAAAAATGGAAAAAATGTGCTGATTCTTCAGCAATTTCATGAGTTCTATAATCATTTAAAATAATGACCTTAAATTTTGGGATAAAATAACTTGCTTTAGATTTTTTTCTGTTTTCAAATTCCTCCCATAAATAGTCCGGCAATCCTGTGTCTTCAAAGTATATTGTTTTTCCAGTCCAAAATACTTCTGGATAGGAAGGTACATCTAATCCAATTTCATCAGAAATTTCATCAACAGACTCATGAACTTTAGATTCAATTTCATGCTGTCTTTCACACCATCTCATTAATTAATTTAATAATCCGGGATTAATAAACATTTATGGGATATGAATTACTTTTTATTAATTATCTCGCCCCGTCAGCCTGCTTTTCAAGGTCATTCTTCTTTGAATATGCAAAACTATCTCCGGAGCTGTTTGCAGTTGTAATTATTTCTTCAGCAAGTGTTTGAGAGAAATGTTTTTTCTTGTTAAATGCCTTGTCTTGTGCGCCATGAACAATGTTTCTTATGGCAAGAGAAACTCTTCTATGCGGAGAGCAATCAACAGCTTGCGGGTATCTTGCTCCCCCATACTGAATCATTGTAACTTCATCTCTTGGTGATCCTTTTTCAACAGCATTAACTAAAACCTGTATAGGATTTTGTTTTGTTTTTTCCTGGATTATTTTAAATGCTTCAAGAACAATGTCAGTATTTGAATTATATTTCCCGCTTGCCCAGCTAGTCATTACTTTGTGCTTTTTTCCTCTATGGCCAGGCACGGCAATATAATTAATAAGTCTCTCAATGATATTCACTTTGGTTTTTCCAAATCTTTCTCTTATTTTTCCTCTTGATTTTATAACAAGTTTGTAATCGAGGTTAATCACATTTTTGAGGCCTGGATCATTTACAATAACTTCGTTTATGTCATATAAATCAAATATTTTCAATTCTTCTTTACTATTTTTTTCAGTTTGTTGTTCTGATTTTTGTTCCATTTTAATATTAATCTTTTGTATTATTGTTTAATAATCTTTGGTGATCTTCAAATTCTTCTGCCCTTACCATTGCTTTTTCTTCTTTTCTGCCATTATAAGATATTATTTTACGTTCAATATATGGTTTAAATGCTGTTTCATATTCATGAGTAATTTCTCTGATATGTCTCATTTTAATTTCTTGATTTTTTATATCTTATTTCATTTAAAACATTTGCTAAATATCCTATAAAGTATCTTTTAATCATCTCTCTATCTTCACCGCTGCTAATCATAATATGTCTAATATAAGTCCCACAAGGAGGCTCTATACCTCCATAATTAAAAGATAAATTTGCTAGACTATCATATTCACTTGGCCTTCTAGTAGCTATTGTTCTATTTCTTAAATTTGGTCTTCCTTGTTTTTCCATTTTTATATTTTTTATTTATTTGATTCATTTAAAAGGAAAGTTTGATAAAGAAAACCTTTGGTTGTCTTTATTTTTATCTTCTTCCCTTCTCTATCTTGCCCTTAACCAATAATCTTAATGGCTGGTCATTAACTTTAATAACCTGAAACCTAACTCCAGGAATATCTCCTTTTGTTCTTCCTTGTTTTCCGCCAATTCTTTCAATTACAACTTCATCATGCTCGTCAATAAACCTTTGTGCAAGGTTTCCTGGGATAAATGCAGTCACTGTCTTAGCATTTTTAGTAAGCTGAACTTTGCAGCACTTTCTCATTGCAGAGTTTGGTTGTTTTGCTTCTTTCTGCACTTTTTCTATAACTAATCCTTTTGCCTGGCTTGCTCCCTCTAAAGGATCTGCCTTTGCGTAAAGATTAAGCATTCTTGACTTGTATTTGTGCTCTCTCCATCTAAATTTCTTGTTTTTCTTTATAACTTTTCTAGCATTCATTAAGCCCATAAATCTACAGAATTGAGGATGGTTTTTAAATCTTTAGTTTTTATTTATCGATAATATTAATCAATTGTAACTAATATATTTGAAAATACTGCAATATTCTTACATAATTTATAATAGGTCATAAGTTATGTTAATAAATAAATTAGTAGCTTAAGACGTATAAACCAGGTAAAAGTATGGCATGACTTCAGAAAAAGGAAAGGTAGTGTAGGAAAACCTTGGTTTTCAAACATAGCGGAGGTTTTTATTTTGAATCTATAACCTACTAAATTTTTCTATGTAAAAAATTTAAAATAGTTTATTAGTTATTAAAGGTAAATTATTAATTTAATTTAAGATAATCAGTAACTTGCTCATTAAAATTAGGTAGAGATGTGGAATGATTAAAGAACTTTTTGAAATCACATACTTTTTTAAGTAATCTATTAAATTAATTATAAAACTTAGTAATTTATTTTTATATTAGTTATTTTTCTAGTATTTATATAATATATTCCCCAATATATATTTAAAATAATATATTTTAAACTGCTATATTTTTGTTTTCACTTATTTTATGCAACAAAATATAACTCAAATGAAAATATATTTTTATGTCTATAAGTGTTTAAATATAAGTATTTCTGGAAAATGACAGCAATAAAGATAAAATATTCATCAAATAAAAATGATAACAGACAGGGCAAAAAAATATATTTCAGGAGGATTAGCTCCTTTGTTAATTTATACTTTATCTGGTTGCGCGACTTTTAGAAATTTTGGCAATGAATTTAAATCATTCAGAACTGCAGCAGAAGACCCGGTTCATGAGGTTTTTAGAAATGATGAAAATAAAAATTTAGAGCCTCCAGCAGTGAATGAGGCGACTCAAAAACTCCATAATGATGAATCAATGCACGCAATTGCTCATCCATATGTAATCGCAAATAATAATAGGGCATATTTTAAAGGAGAAGTTCCAGAAATAAACAATGGAACATTTGCAATACCTTCTATTAATGCCACTTATATTGATTTAGATGGGAATAACGACGGCAAGGGCGATGTTTTAATTTCATATCGCTGCAGAAATGCTGCTCCAGATATTGCAGCTATTCTTGCTAAATACCTCCCGCCAGCTCCCGAAGTTGATATAACTCCTTATCTTTCTCAAAATATGCTGTTATTTCGGGGACAGGATGTTAAATTCGGAGAAAATTTTGGCTTAATTTCAAAATTAATTAATAATTTCGATATAGATCCTAAACAAATAAGAATAAGGTTAAAAATAGTGGAGTATTTTAATGATAATACCTATGACAGGGATATGGCCTTGAAAATTTTGAAAAATGGTATGAGTGCTTTTAACTTATTATTGCCAAGCAACCCCCAGGGCAATCCTTTAACAACTGGAATTTCTGTTGATCCATTCATCAACAAAGATAGGAACGGAGATTTTACAATCTGGGGAAGAGCGCCTAACAAATGGACATATGAGGGGGCAATAAAATTCCTTGACAGCCATGGAAGAACAGAAACACTGTCAGATACAGATGTTGTTGTTTCAAATGGAACAACTGCAGAATTTAGAAATGTTAATGCAGTGCCATATCAGCAAACTTCTTTAACTCCTGCAGCAGCAATTGTTATAGGAACACAATACCGGGAAGTCGGCCCGCAATTAAAATTATCCCCCTTCACAAATGAAAAAGGTTTTACAACAATAAAATTGCTTGAAGCAAAATCAGGAGAATCAATTGCCTTAGTAGGCAAGGAACAAATACCTGTGTTTAGGGAAGCAAATCTTACATCTGAATTTTGTTTGCGAAATGGAACAACATATCTTATAGGAACATCAACAAACACCAGATATAAATCTGTTAATAGGGGCATTCCTGGATTGAATAAAATTCCTTTGGTTAGGGGTGCTACAACATCAAGAGAAATTGAGAAAAATACTTCTGAACTGCTTTATTTCATGGAAGTTTTTGATATAGAGAGACAAGATTCTGTTGGAATGCAGGAAAGAATACAAGAGCCTTCAATTGCAGAATTAAACTCTAATCCAGTTAAGAAAGAAAAAAGTGAAAATAAAGGATTTTTCAAAAGGCTAAAAAGATAGTGAAATTCCATCTTTAAACTATAAAGACTAACAGTTCAGACTAATAAATCACGTAAAGTTAATGTCATATTTTCAAAATTATTCTTGAATCTCTACCATATTAAATTTCTCATTCGAGAGAAATTTAAAATAATCTATAGTTGTTTAAATTGAACTCTTTAATATTAATGGAGTGATTTTAATTTGTATGCCTGATTTTTAAAACAAAATCGATAGAACAAGCTATTATTTTACCTTTTAATCTAAACTCTTTTTATTTCTCGTTCTCCTGCAGTTTCTTTATGACTTTTGCAGTTATATCTGTATATTTATCTGACCCCTTATCGCCTTTATCAACTACAATGTCATATCCGCCTTTTGCGGCAGATTCTACCAAGGCCTTATTAACACTAGTTAGCAATTGGCTTAAAACTCTATCTTTTCTAGTGTCATTTTCTTTCAATTTCGTTAATTCTTTGTAATACTTGCTCTCAGTTAATGCCTTGCTATATTCTATATATGCCGGGTTTGCATATTTCGCATCTTTTTTTTCAACTCCATAACGAGTTACTGCTTCAGCTTTCTGCATATTGTCAAATTGTACTCTTGGCCTATAACTTCCTTCGTCAAAAGAAACGCTTGGATAAATTCCAAAAACAGAACCAATTCCTACCGCGCTAGCAGTTAGAATATTTGCCAGCGATTTTCTTGATTTCATTTATTTTCTTCTTTTTTATGTAAAAACTAATGGTTTTCTAATAAAAAATTAGGTAGTATATATTAATAACTATAAATAATTTTCCCACCACTTAAAAGTTATATCATTAAGAAGAATCTAGCATTTAAAGGAGGGGTTGATAAGGATAAACCCTTAGTTTCTTTTATAATTATATTATCCTTACCTCTTTTCCAAAATAATCTTTTATTATTTTCCTTATTTCTTCGAGTCTTGACTTATTTCTGCCGATTAACATTGCCTTGTTCTGCTGTCCTGCATTAATAATAAGTTGATTGCCATTTATTTCAACATTTTTGATTTGGGCAGGATAAATTATTGTTGAAATAAATTTTTCTGCATCACCTATGTCTTTTGGCACAAGAACAACTTTAACCTTTCTGTTAAGTATCTCGCCTATTTTTTTTATGTTTTTTCCATTATCTCCGATTGCCATTGCAAGCTTATTTTCAGGAACAGAAAATATTATTGTATAATTATAAATAAAGCAATGTTTTGGAGTTATTCCGCTTATTCTTGAGAATAAATTTATATATCTCATCACTCTCATGTCTATGGTTTTTATCATTTTTTACTCTATCTTATTATGCTTTATTAATTTAAATGTTTATATGTTATTGCGCATTATTTATTAATTATCTCTTATATTGCTTAACTTAATTAAACTAGCTAATAAATTTATTTAGTATTGTATGGATTCAAAATTGTTCTTGAATCACCTCCATACCTTTCCATAATTTTTACATTTATTCTACTTGACATTATTAGGTTAGGATTGATTTACTTTTAAAGCTGGTTAAGTTTATTTTAAATGTTTGGTATATTTATTATCTTTACTTTTCCTTTTTCAGTGTCTTCCTGTCTTTTTCCCTCACTAAAGGCCCTGTAATTTTTACCATTAATCCAGGTAATCCAGTGCCAACAGGAACGGGCTGGTTAAGAATTATATTCTCAATGACACTTAACAATTCATCTTTTCCACCCTTAATTGTTGCATTAACAAAATGTTTTATAGGTGTTTCAAAACTTGCCTTAGCTAAGATACTGCTTTTTCTTGCAATTATTCCCATTCTTGTCATCCCTCTTATCTCTCCATCAATTGTCATTGCATCAGCAACAAGCTTTAAGTGCCTTTCATCAATATCTAATCCCTGTGAACCAAGAACTTTTCTTATCTCATTCATTATAACCTGTCTTGCAGATTCAATTCCAAAAACATTTGCCATTTCATAAATATCATTTGTAATTGTTCTTTCAGGAGCAACTCCCTTCACTTTTATTATCTCGGCAAGATTTGAGCCAGCTGTGAGTATTACATACCCTCTTTCTCTTTTAACAATTAAAACCTGCTTTATTCCTTTTACTCCGGAAATTATGCTTTCCTTTAATTTTTCTTTAAGTTTGTATATTTCTTTAAAGCCAAGATCTGGAATACTTAAGATTATTGAATCATTTTTCACGCTTATTTTATATCCTTTTATTGCAATTTTTTCAGCAACAGTATTTATCGACATATGGGTGTGCCTTATTGCCTTGTTGTCTATTATAAATTCAATTTTTTTGTCAGAGAAATTTATTTTTGCCTCTGATAATATTTCTTTCAGCTTGGCTTCTTTTATTTTCTCTGCAAGAACCTTTGCGTCTTTTTCATCATTAAAATCTTTGTCTAAGTGAATTTCCATTGCAGGTGTTGACGGCATCTTTCTTGCATCAAATATTTCAATAAGCCGTGGAAGACCTAAAGTAACCTGCATTTCCTGAACTCCGGCAAAATGAAATACATTCAAAACCATTTGTGTTGACGGCTCCCCAAAACTCTGTGCAGTAACAATTCCAATTGCTTCTCCAGGAGAAACTTCATTGTCAAAATGAGCTCCAGCAACATCAATTCCATCATCTCCATATTTAAATTGAATTATCTGGCCAACAGCATCTCTAACTGTCCCATCATACTCCACTCTCAAGTCCTGCAAAGCATTAGCAAGTCTTCTATATAAGTATCCTGATTTAGGTGTTCTTAGTGCAGTATCCATTAACCCATCTCTTCCTGAAATAGCATCAAAGAAAAATTCCTGCGGCTCCAACCCATTCATATAGGATGAATATACAAATCCATGAGCTTTTGGGGAAAGGTCATGCTGCTTGAAAGACGAAAGTGTTCTTTCATTATAGCCAAAATTAATCCTCTGAGACCACAAAGATTTCTGGCCGACAGAACACGCAATTTGAGTAATATTAAGGATATTTCCTCCAGCTCCAGACATAATCATGTGATTTACAGGATTGTCTTCTGGAAATTCTGTTTTTACAGCCTTGCCTATTTTAGTTCTTATCTCATTTAATGTTTGAAGTATTTTAATTTCCCTTGATTCGTCAAGAGTTTTCCCAGGAATAATTTCAAGAGTTTCGTTATTGTAAGCATCAATTATTTCTTTTGTTTTTTCTTCACCGTCTTTTATTATGTCATAAGTTATTTTTTTTGTTTTTTCATTAACATTAATATCTTCAAGGGAAATAGTAAACCCTCTTCTTGAAAGATAATTTGTTCCAAGTGTAAAAGCTTTTTTTATTGCATCTATTGTTTCTTTTCTGCCAAGCTCCTTATCAACTTCTTTTGTGATTTTTTCATTTTCAACACCAAAAGTATATTCATGTGTTAAGTCTTTCTTTTCAATTTCTTGAGAAAGCGATTTGCTTATTGGAGGCAATATTTCCAAGAAAATATCCTTGCCATTAAAGGTTTTCTTGTCTTGTTTTATAATCATTCCTGCATTAAAAAGAAGCTGTTGTGCTTCTGCTTTGTTTACATTGCTTAACCCTAAAAGATAATTCCCTGTGACAGCATCTGTAATTGTTCCTATTAATGATGTATTATTTTTTGGGCTCATTAAGTTCTTGCTTACATCTAATAAAATTCTTGCTTCAGCCCTCGCTTCTTCAGTCTGAGGCACATGAACATTCATTTCATCTCCATCAAAATCAGCATTATAGGGAAATACAACCGCCGGATGCAATCTAAATGTTCTGTAAGGAAGAACTTTTACATAATGCGCCATCAAGCTTCCTCTATGAAGTGAGGGATGTCGGTTAAATAATACAATATCTCCGTCCTGTAAATGCCTTTCAACAAAATATCCCGGCTTTAATTCTTCAATTATTTCTTTTTTAAGTTCAGGGGATATTTTCTTTCTTCTTCCATCAGGCCTTATAATATAATTTGCCCCCGGATAATGCTCTGACATTATCAGTTTTTTTAGATAATCAATATTAAGCGTTGTAACCTCTTCATTAACAGTAAGAACTTCTGCAATTTCATAAGGAACTCCAACTTCATTTATTTGTAATGAAGGATCTGGAGAAATAACTGTTCTTGACGAGAAATTAACTCTTTTTCCAGCAAGATTATGCCTTATTCTTCCTTCTTTTCCTTTAATTCTTTCAGTAATTGTTTTTAGTGGCTGCCCGCTTCTGTGCCTGGCAGGTGGAATTCTTGATATAGTATTGTCAAAAAATGTTGTTACATGATATTGAAGCAAATCCCATAAATCATCAATAATAACTTCCGGAGCTCCTGCATTTAAATTTTCCCAAAGTCTTTGATTTGATCTTATTATATCTCCAAGCTTGTGAGTTAAGTCATCTTCGCTTCTCTCTCCAGATTCTAAAGTAATGCTTGGCCTTACAGTTACTGGAGGAACAAGCAAAACAGTAAGGATTCCCCATTCTGGCCTGAATGTTTCTGGATTAACTCCAATTAACCTGCAGTCATCATCTGTAATTTTTTCTAAAATTGCCCTTATTTCAGGAGGGAATATTCTTTTCTTTCCAAGCATGAATGATGTTGGTTTTTCAATCTTAATTTTTTCCTGAACAGTTTGGCAGTAATGGCATTTTTTAGCATCCTTTGATTTTTTCATTCTCTGTGCAGGGCTTAATTTCTTTATATTTTCCTCATCTAAAAGTATTCTTCCGCAATTATTGCAAAAACTTCTTAAAAATGTGTAAACAATTGGAACATATTTTACATGCACAACAGGCCTTGCAAACTCAATGCTTCCTGGATGCCCAAGGCATTCTTTTAATCTTCCTCCGCATGTTCTGCATTTTACTCCAGGATCAATAGCGCCAAGCCTCAAGTCCATTAATCCTCCATCTACCGGATATCCATCCATATCATAAAGTTCTGGAGTGATTATCTTGGCACATGATATTTTTTTAATCTTCTCCGGGCTAAGCAGGCCAAATTTCAATGCTTTTATTTGTTTTTTTACAATTATCATTTTTTATTAAATTGATTTTATTGCATAAATTTCTTTTTTTGAATTATACCTTATATTAAAATTAACATCATCAATTTGTAATTTAGATGGTTCTTGTATAGCGCTATGTAATAATTTATATTTATCTAGATATCCTTTATGCTTTTGATAATCTTTAAGTCCAAAATAAGCTATGCATATTAAAGCAGAGATAAAAGTAATTATCCTTAAACTTAATTCCAACTTATTTTCTTTAGTAGATTTTTTCATTTTGTTTTTCTCATATTATTATTTACTATAATATTTTCCTTTCCAAGTCGCTTCTGCTTGACATCCTCTTATTGCTAAATATGCTGGATCAATTACCGGTATTCTGGATTTTGTTGACATATCTCCAATTCCGTCTATCTCTTCTCCCCTTATAATTACTTCTTCATCTAAAGCATTTTTCAATTTATCTTCTTCACTTATTTTTCTTTGTTTCATTTTTTTTATTTTATTTTTTATTTTTTCCTGTAGGAGATGTCATAAGAAGAACCTATGGTTCTTTTTATTATTCCTCATATTTGTTTTTTAATTCAAATCCCGTCGCTATATGTAATCCAAGTAATTCCTCCGCAAGTAATTTAAATGCATATGAAACTTCAACATCTTCAATCTCTGTTGAATTGCATACAGGGCAGTAAGTTTTATTCCTTAAAGTATCTTTAACTCCCAGAGCTCAGTAAGTTTTATTCCTTAAAGTATCTTTAACTCCCAGAGCTCCGCACTTTGAGCAAACATGAATTATAACTTTGTCAGAATCATATCTTTCCTTCAATAATAATGAAGCTCCGTGTGCAACTAATGCCTGCTGCTCCATTTCTCCTAATCTTAATGCCCCTCCTCTTGCTCTTCCCTCAATAGGCTGTCTTGTAAGCAATGCAACTTTTCCAGATGCTCTTGCATGCATTTTATTGCTTACCATATATTTTAATTTCATATAATACATATCGCCAATGTAAATTTTTGCTTCCATTTGTTTTCCCGTAATGCCATTATACATTGTTTCTTTTCCATCATACCTGAATCCCAAGTCTTTCAATTGATTTTCCATTTCCTCAACATTAATTTTCTCAAAAGAAGTTCCGTTCATTATCTCGCCCTTCAGGCAGCCAATTTTTCCGCTAATTAATTCAAGCAAATAACCTACAGTCATTCTTCCAGGAATACCATGGGGATTGAAAATAACATCAGGTCTTATGCCTCTTGAAGTGAATGGAATGTTTTCTTCAGGCACAATAGCCCCGATAACTCCTTTCTGCCCGTGAGCTGTTGAAAATTTATCTCCTAATTCTGGAATTCTAAGATCTCTTGTTCTTACCTGAACAATTTTATTTCCTTCCTCATCTAAAGTTACAAAAACTCCGTCTATAATTCCTTGCTCTTCCTGCCTTATGACAGAGCTGCTCTCTTTTTTAGCTCTTATATTAATATCTTTTGCTTCTGACAGGAATTTTGGAGGAGAAACTTTTCCAATTACAACCTCTCCAGCTTTCAAGCTCGCTTCGGGATAAACAATTCCATCATCTTCAAGATATCTGTAAGAATCCTCTGTCCTATAGCCAGCAATGTCTTTTGTTGGGATTATTATCTCATCAGCCAATCCCCCTGCATAATTTAACTCAACACTTGTGTAAGGCCTGAAAAAAGTGCTTCTTCCAAAACCTCTTTCAACACTTGATTTATTTACAACAATTGCATCTTCCATATTATATCCTTCATAAGTCATGACTGCAACAACAACATTCTGCCCAGATGGATAAACATTCATTGCATCATAAACAAAACTTCTTACAATTGGCTGTTGAGGATAGTGGAGTAAGCTTACATCTGTATCAACTCTTACAAGATAATTTGCAGCATACAATCCAAGTCCTTGTTTCTGTGTCTTGCTTCCTCTAATTAATCTAGAAGACTGGTCATGATTTCCAAAACTTACTAAGCTTGTTATCGGGCCTAAAAATGCAACCCGGTCAATTTCCATATGTGTATGTTCAGAATTTAATTCAGAATTATTCAGCGCAACAAAAGCATTTTCTTCTTCAGAAGCATCAATGTATTCAATTACTCCCTGTTTTATCAAATCATCCCACTTTAATTCGCCTTTTTTAATTTTCTCAATATGTTCTTCTCTTAATCTAGGAACTCTATTATCAGCAATTACTAATGGCCTTAAAACTCTTCCAGTATCTCCGTATATAACTATTATTTTTAATTCAGTATTGTATCTTATGCTTAATTCTTCTGGAAATTTTTGCTGCCTTCTTTTTTCTCTTACTTCTGAAATAAATTTATTGTAATTGTCAACGGCCCCGATAAACATTCCGTTGAAAAATACATCAATGCCGCTAATTTCTTTGCTCAATCCTAATTTTTCAAGTTCTTTAATAATACTTTCCTCATCCATTATTAATCTTGAAGAAATTTTTGACATAATTGAAAGATTTTTTCTCAGCCCAATTTCTGTTCCTTCGGGAGTTTCAATAGGGCAGAACCTTCCAAAATGCGTTGGATGAAGTGTTCTCGCCATAAAATTTGTCTGTTCTCCTGGCAAAGTGCTGGAAACTTTTTGCAATTGAGAAACAATTGAAAGATAATTTGTCTTGTCCATATTTTGTGTTATGCCCTTTTTCTCTCCAATCCAGCTTCCTGTTGCAATTGCTGATTTTATTCTATGTGAGAATAAAGTTGATTTAGCAATTGTCTTGATGCTGTAAAATTTTTTTCTCTTTATTGTTTTTTGAAGGGAGTATTTTATATCCCTTACAAGGATGTTTAAATTTACCCTGAACAAGTCAGCAAGCAAATCCCCTGAAAGCCTGACACGCTTGTTTGCGTAATGGTCCTTGTCAACCTTGAGTTTAGGATTTTCCTTGAATATTAAAAATTGCCTTATTAATTTGCATATGGTAATTGCTTTGTCAATTCTTTTTTCCTTTTTTAATCCAATATGGGGAAGCAGATAAGAATCAAGCCTTTGCTTTATCCTGTCAAGAATTTCTTTTTTAGTTCCCTGCACAGAAGTTTTTTCAGCAATGCTCATCATCGCTTCTTCAGAATTTGAAACTTTTGCAAATTCATAAAGGTTAACAATAACATTATCCGTCTCTTTTCCAATATATCTCGCAATATCCGCTTCTTTTAACATGCCAAGAGCTTTCATTAAAATTATCGCAGGAATATTCTTGAATCTTGAAAATGAAACTTCAATTACCCCATCGCTTGATTCTGTAATAGTTATTGGAATTCTGTAAGCGCCTCTTGAAGAGAATAATCTTAAAGTTGGCTTGTCTTTAATATTTTCAATAAATGGCTGGTTGGCTGCAAGATCTTCTGTCATTATCATAATTCTCTCGTTTCCATTAACAATAAAATAGCCTCCGGGGTCTTCAGGGTCCATATAATTATTTTCAAGTTCTTCTTTGCTCACCCCGCATAAGTTGCACGGCTTGCTCTTTACCATTATCGGCATTCTCCCAATTTCAACTTCCTGATTTTCAATTTGCCCGTCTTGTTTTATTGATATTTCTAAAAATAAAGGGGCAGAATAGGTTAGGTTTCTTATTCTTGCTTCAGCGGGAGTCATTGGGGTTGTTGATCCATCTGATTCAATCACATTTGGCTTTTGGATTTTAATTTTTCCGAGCTTTATTTCAACCTCGTCCTGCTCAATATTTTCAGAAATTTCATCAACAATTTCCTGCATTCTTTTTTCTATAAAATTATTAAAAGAAGTCAGGTTAGATTCAACTAAAGAATTCTCTGAAAGATATTTCTGAATAACTATATGGTCATCATTCTTAAGTTTAAGTTGTATGCCTCTGCCCATTTATGTTAAATAACCACCCTGTAATAAAAAAAGCTCTCCTCGCCATTAGAAGATTTTCTTTCAATTTTAATTATGTCTCCAATTTTTATATCCTGGCCTAGTTGCAGCAATGCTGGATCAGTTAATTTTATCTTCGGCAGTTGTGTTTTAGAAATATTAAGTTTTTGAAGTAGTTCATCTTCTTCTTTTTTGTTTATTTTAGAATGTTTTGGCTGGAGAATATGCATATTTACAAATAATAGTTAATTTATTTAGGTTTAGGTTAGTTTAATAAGGGCATTTACAACTTTCCAATACTAAACATTATCAAAAATTGGTTTTTAAACCTTTCTATTTTTTTGGAAAGGTTAAAATTCTTATTATAAGAATAGTGTTATTAATTAGTTAGGAAAATAAAAAGATTATAGATTAGTGGATTTTAGATATTTGTATATAGCTTATAAAATATTTTAATCTCTAGATGATAATTAATAAAAATTTGTAACTTACTCATTAAAATCAGGTAAAAATATGGCATGATTTCAAAACATTTTTGAAAATACTGCAATACTAAATTTCTCTTTTTAGGAGAAATTTAATAGAGGTTTAAGTTAATTTTAGAATAATGATAGGTTTAATACCTTGTTATTTTTTTAGAATACTTTAAAAACATTATATTCTTTTTGAGCTACGAGATTATATATAATGGACCCATAGCTCAATAAGGGAAGTATCCCTTATGAACCCTCAAGCATTGAGTAATTCATTTTCTTGAGATTCAACAACGCTATGATTCCATAGATGGACCCATAGCTCAGCCTGGTTAGAGCACTGGCCTTTTAAGAATAAAGACAACCTAGTGGTTTTCTTTATGAGTTTTCCCTTGAGAAAGCATCTCCCTTAAATAGGAAGAGAAAAAGAAAGCCAGGTGTCGGGGGTTCGAATCCCCCTGGGTCCATAAAATATTTTAATTATATCTCAAGTAATCTAAAGAATTAACTCTCCCATAAACCTGCATTCCATTAAATCCATTTAATTCTAATTTTGCATAATCAACTAAGGAAATATATTTTTCTTCTGCTTCTTCAATATTTCCAGAAATAACAATTGCCTTATAGGTTTTTTCATGACCATCTTCACATTTTGGTTTTTCCAATAAGAAAGCAATTTCTCCCCTATCAAATATCTTTATAAATAAATCAGAATCTATTTTCATTATTTTTAATTTATACTTATTTAATCAAGCCATTAAGATTAACTTAATACTCTAATAAGGTAATTTAAATTTCTTCTAAATAAGAAATTTAGTGTTGTCTGGATTCATAATATTTTTGAAAATACTGCAATACTTTTACCTAGTTATATATTATACTCTCTAAATATTAATTTATTTCATAATTTATCTTTACATAAAATTACTTATTTCCCAGTGCTTCCAAATCCTCCAGCTCCGCGAGAAGTATCAGATAAATCAACAACTTCTTCAAGTTCAGCACTTTCAAATCTGCTGAAAACTCCTTGAGCAACCTTTTCTCCTTTTTTAACTGTATAAGGTTTTTCCCCGTGATTGATTAAAATAATTCCAACTTCTCCTCTATAACCAGAATCAATTGTTCCAGGAGTGTTTACAATGCTTAATCCGTGCTTTAATGCAAGGCCTGATTTTGGCCTTATCTGCAATTCATAACCTTCAGGAATCTCTAATGAAATTCCTGTATGTATTAAACATCTTTCTCCCGGATTTAAAGGAGGATAATCTTTGGAAGAATATAAATCCATTCCAGCATCTCCAGGATGAGCATAATTTGGCAGAGTTGCTTCATTATCCAGTTTTTTTACTTTTAGTTTCATTTTAAAAAACTATAAAGTTTCACACTTATCTCCAATACAAGCATATTCTCTTGATCCGGATGTCTGATCATCCCTTTCATAACACATTATTTGGGAGAAATCAATTTTTGGTAATGTTGAAACCATTTTATTATATTCTTCTTTGTTTATTTCTTCCCAAGGAGCTAGTGGATAAACATTATCATCTCTTGGAAGGAAAGCCAAACCCCCGATAATGTCCCAATTTTTATACACCCATTGGCCAGTATCTATCCACTCATCATTTCCAATATATATAGTAACAGAAGGGTTATGTTCTGTGTAATTTGTCTTAAATCTTTTCCATATTTCTAACTGATCTATAGCACTTAAATCTTTTCTTAATAAAGAGTGTTTTGGAGATTCGATAGGAAATGGCAAAACATAGGTACTGGCAGTTCCAAATTCTTGATTTACTTCGGGAGAATAAGGATATTTTTGATCTTTTAACATATGAAATAAAGAATCATTGGCAGATATCCTGATATTTTGTCTGTAATATTCAGACCATCTAGTATGAATTCCAGAAGAAGAATTAACTAATTTAGATAAACTTCCAGAAGGCTTGACACAGGTTATGCATGTTGAAGGATTTATATCAAATTTCTTGGCATAATACCTATTAACTTCGATTGCATGATCTTTTAATTTTCTCAAAACTTCAGGATTTTTCAATATGGGGGAATCCATAATGCCTGTTATAGAAACTCCAAGAAGCCTTTCTTCCTCACAATTTTCTTTCCATTCGTTAGATAGGTATGGAAAATAAGTTAACATTGATTGATAAGTTCCAAGTATAGTTGCAACTCTTACTTTATCCATTAATGTTTCTTCAGTATCATCAGGCCTTGCAACAACCTCTGTTAAATTGCAGAATTGCTTTGAT
>JACPLR010000029.1 GCA_016186425.1 Candidatus Pacearchaeota archaeon
AAAGAGTTGCTGAATAATTTGTGCATAATCCGTTGTATGATGTTCCAAAATCTAATAAATCACATTGTTCATCAGTTTCCTTAATTCCATTATTATTGCATCCCACAGAACTTGTATATTCATAAGCTCCAATATCCATTAAGCTTCCTCGTATTTTTCTTTCAATATCATAATACAGGGAAGCTCCAAGATTTGCTCCTGCAGCTATTGCAGGACTTCCTGTTAAAAGTCTTAAATCCACAATAGGGAGCAGACCATTAAACCAAGGATTTAAATTAATATTTGGCACATTTGCAAGCAGAGGATCGCTAATTAAACTATGTATATCATTTCCAGTAGTAGCTTTCCATTGTGAAAAATTTATTCCAGGAGCTCCATTAAAAGATAAATTCGCTTCATTAGCATTAACAACATAAAAAACATTGTAATCAGAACTAAATGCCGAGCCAATTTTATTATCTATTATACTACTTCCGAACCTTGTTTTATTTCCAATATAAACAAGGTTATTTTTAAAAACAATATTTTCATGACCTGAAGAAGGATAATTTAAAGCAGTAAATATTGGGTGATCTGAATCTACTGCAGAGATATGGTGTCCTGCATTCTTTACAGCGATTGTATTCCCAATAATCTTTACATTTCTATTTGGTCTCTGCCCATTATAAGCTCCGCCAGGATAAAGGCTACCAACACTTATTCCTGCTTTATTAGTGCCTGTTTGAGATATAAATAAATTATTTCTAATAGTTATATTTTCTGCAGCCCAAATGCCTAAAAGGCTATCTGCATTTGTTATTGTATTATCTTCAAATATAATATTTTGTACAGATTGATAACCAGATTCTTGTGGTCCAAATTGAGTTAATAACCAATTATAAGTATTACCTCCTCCATCATGAGCAGCAGGCGATCCAGAGATATAAGATGCTGGAGGAGCTGTTGGAGAAGATGTACAAGTATAATATTTACATCGGAGATTAGAGGTAGCATTAAGGCATTGTTCATCAAGAGTATACGGATCACTATCGACACATTCTGCATCAGTGGTACAAATTTGAGGAGTAAATGGAGATTGAGTGCAATTAATTGGATCAATCCACCCAAGCATTTTATTATTAGCAACATAAATATTATTTGAAGGACAATTAACTGGTGCTCCAACTCCAGCAATTCTTAGTGCAGTTCTTCCATGTGCAGGCCTTGAAAAAGTATTATCTAATATAATTCCATTATCAATAGGATCTAAATAAGCATCATGATTTTCCGATAAATCTAAATTATTTCCGATAAATGCTAATCTTCCAGCAGCAGCAAAGAATAATACTCCTCTTGTAGAATTAAACATGGTATTATTAAAAATAAATGCTCCATTTATATTATCTGTACAGGCGGTTGAACCAGAAAGAACAATAGCCGTGCCTTGGTCTTTAAAATCATTATTATAAAATAAGATATTTATTATCTTCTGTGTTGATTGAAATATTTCTTTTGAATTTACAATTCCATTATCTGCCCTGCCTGTAAAATTAAGATCTCTAAAAGTAACAAAAGCCATACCAAGTCCTGTTTGAGCGATAAGATATGCATCAACTCCATTAGCCGGTTTAATTATTGGTTTTGCTCCTGTCCCATAAGCCCCAAATAAATATCCATAACCTGCTTTATAATGTCCGGGCTGGGCAACAGAACTCTGACCACATGATGATTGGTAATAAAAAGTTTGCCCCCTTTTAAATAAAATTTGATCTCCAGGTTGATAAAAAGTATTATTATTTCCACATCCAATCATTCTAAAAGCTTTTGTAGCAGTCTGCCAAGGCCCGCAACCCCCACTAACTGTCTGGCATTTTCCATCATATATGTTATCATTACCAATTAAAGAATCAACATAATAAGTTGTTCCATCCCTAGATCTTGCAGTTATTTGAATTGTATCACTCGCAGTTGCTCCACTTGAATCTGTTACTGTTAAAGTGGTTGTGTATGTTCCCGGAGTTTCATAAATATGAGCTGAATTAAACATCCCTGATCCCTCCAGAATATTTCCATCTCCAAAGTTCCATCGGTAATTAACAATATCATCTCTTGGTGAAGAAGCCCATCCCTCAAAAAATACTGGAAGGGGTGCATAAAACCCGGTCATATTTGTTCCGCCATAATTGCTAACTTTTCTTGCAGTATACCAAGGGTCTTCATTAACTTGAACATCAGCAGTCAGCGCAGAAATCATTGATGAGAATATAATTATGCTTATAGCTAAACTAATTCCCAATAAAACAAGATTCTTTCTCATATCCCACTCTTTTAATTTATGAAAGAGAATAGCTTAGTAGGTTTAAATAGTTTGCTTTTTATATGATATAATTAAAAATGTTTATAAAACTGAGATATTATATTATATATAATGAAAATTAAAAAAGAGTTGAGAAGCAGTTTATTATGGATTATTTTACTTATTATATTTCTGATTCTGTTAATATTAGTAATTATTTTAACAGGCTTTAATTTGCCCGGTATTAATTTAGCCCCACCAACTAAATCAGGAACTTCTTTTAATATTATGCCACTTACTAGCCAAGATATTGCTTATGATAGATTTATGGTTAACAATACAGGGAAAGAAAATCTTACAACATATGCTGTTCAAATTGATAGTAACCCTATTGGAATTGTTGCCGATAAAAAAATAATTCCCGGAAACGCAAAATATCTTTATTTATCTGAATATTATCCTTCAGGAAGACATACACTTACAGTTGTATCTAACGGGTTTTCTAAATCACTTAAAATAAATATCCCAACTGATTTGCATGCTGGCAGGATAAATAATTCTATTAGTTAAAATTAGATATTACTATGTTTAGAATTAATTCATTGTATATAACTTATAGAATATTCTAATCTCTAGATGATAATTAATAAAAATCAGAAACTTTCTCATTAAAATTAGTTAAGGATGTGGTATGATTTCAGAACAGTTTTGAATCTCTACAACACCAAATTTCTCTTTTCTGAGAAATTTAAAATTATTTATAGATGTTTAAATTAAAATATTTAGTATTATCATTAATAACATGTTTTATAAATTACTTCATATCTATTTTTTCTTTCTTATCTTTCATATCTGACATAAATGTAGAAGCTAAATCAATAATATATTTGCCCTCTTCTAATTTGTAAACTAAAGGTCTTTTTGTATCAAATAATCTGACAAGGTCTATTTCAAATTTTCCAGGCCCTAAAACATGTACTGCCTCAAGGTCAAGTATTACAGGTATTTCTTCATCTTCAACACCCATCATTTCCCTGACATCATGCTCAACTTTTTCTTTTTCCTCGCTGGTTAGCTCAATAATTGGCTGCTCTTGTGATTTTTTTAGCTGTTCATCTCTTATATAAAAAAAGAAATGGCTTCCGCACTCGCAGCCTTCTAATAATTCTTTTGAGGCATTTGGATATACTCTAGAACAGTGGACGCATTGATGGGCCATAATTTAAAGAGCAAGATGCTGTTTATATATTTTAGTATAATAAGTTAGCATGAAAAAGGAAAGTTTCATAAAGAAAACCTTGGCACTTAAAAGGAAAGTTTCATAAAGAAAACCATTGGTTGTCTTTATTTTGAAAATACTACAATAACTTTGCTTAATTCTTACAATTTATTAAGCAAGTTTAATTAATTATTGAAGTTAATTGTCATAATGATTATTTACAAATTAGGAGCTTACTCTAATAAATAAGGTGGAGATATGGTGTGATTTCAAAATTATTTCTTCAGCATCAGCTCAATTTTTCTCGGATTCTTTTTTATTTCCTTGACAATGCTTGCAGGCCCAATAATTGTCATCGCAGCAGTGTCTCCGACAAGCATTTTTGCAATCCCGCTTGTGAATTTTCTCAACACAGGATTATTTCCATTATCAGCCCCAATAACTGCAAGCTCTATACCTTTAAAGTGTTTTACATGATCAATCATTGCCATAGTATCTTCAATCAGCCTTGTTTCTTCTTCCGGCTTTAACCTTCCTTGCAACACTATAATCCTGTTTGTTAATACAATTGAAAGCAATTTCTTAACCCTTTCACCACTGTTTAAATCCCTTATTTCTGAATACGGAATAAATTCAATTGTCAGCCCTTTTATTTTTTTTGCCATTTTTTATTGGTTTATTTTTATTTAAGAGTTTGATACTCTCTCAAGGGAGATGTCATAAGAAGAACCGTAGGTTCTTTTTATCATTTAAATGCCCTCCCACTAATAAATAAATATAAAATTATTAAAATAAATATAATGCTTACTATCCAAAAAAGAATATTCTCCCAGTTTATTTTCTTGTTTACCATTTTATTTACTTTACAAGCTTAAACAATGCCTTGTAAAACTCCTCCATGTTTTCCCCTGTTCTTGCGCTAATGCCAACAACTTTGTATTCTGGAAAAGCTGACTCAACCCTTTTTACATCAGCTTTTTTCAAGTCAACTTTATTAGCGACTATTAATATGGGAATTTTTCTTGCTGCAAGATTTCCAATTATTGTAATATTAACTTGTGAGTAAGGATTTTTAGTAGAGTCAAGCACGACAACAACTGCCTCCATGTCTTCAATCCATTTTATTGCATCAATAACTCCTTGAGTTGCCTCTTTTGCTCTTTTTTGCGCCTCTTTTCTTTTAATTCCAAACTTAATAAAGTCCTCATAGTCAATTTTTGTAGCAATTCCTGGCGTGTCAACAAGCTTGAAATTTATTTTTTTCCCGTTATAATTAATTTCAACCTTCTCCTTAAACTGCACGCTTCTTGTTTCATGGGGAATATGGCTTACCTTGCCAAGTTCTTCTCCAAGCCAATCTTTGCAGAGCTTGTTTGCAAGGCTTGTTTTTCCAGCATTTGGCGGCCCGTAAAAACCCAAGTTAATTTCTTTTTTTCCCCTGAACAATTTAGAAAAAAAATTCTTGCCAAAATTCTTGAAAAATTTCACCTTCATTTTTATTTTGTAACTTTTTTAAAAGTTATTTTTTGGAACCTTTTCTCCTTAAAAGGTTCATTTTTATTTTCCTTTATATTTAATTATTTGAGATTTTTTTATATTTAAATGTTGTTGTGTTTATTTGATATTAAGATTATTAAAAAACCCTAAAAAACTCTTCTCGGCCCCCTTTTCATTATCTCCTGTTGCATCTTTTTTTGTTCCCTTTTCCTGAATACTGGAATTTCCCACATTCCAACTCTTTTTCCTTCAAATTTCTTTATAGCATAAATTATTTGTTCGCCTTTCCACTGGCTTCTTAACCTTTTTTTTATTTCATCATCGCTTAAATTCTGCCTTTTTGCATTGCTTATAAAATAAAGGAGGTTGTACAACCGGTTTTTGTCTTTAAAAAGCGATTTTTCATAATTTTTCTTATACCATTCCTGCAATATTATGTAAATAATTAAAGCCAGAATCAAAGTTATAATGCTTCCGATTAAAAATCTGGCCAGGAAACTCTTTGGCTTTAAATTGCTTATTATTCCTGTTTCAATGCTTAAGTCCCCAGATTTAGGCAGGATAAATATCGGAAGCTGGAAAACATCAACACTGCCTTTTATTGCAAACTTTATTGTTTTCCCATTCATTACATTAGGGCCAATTTTAATTCCAGTTGCTTCATCACTATCTAAAATGTCATAATCTCCATCAAATAAAATTTTATCGCTATTTGCATTAATCATAACATATATTTCATTTAATTCTTTTTCAGAATTTTTTGGCTTTATTTCCAAAATGAATTCACTTACAACATCTTCAGTTCTTGTATCATAATATACAGATATAATTTTATGGTTTGCCTTAGCATCAATATTATCCAAAAACCACGAGTTTATTGCATTTCTGTAACTCTCTTCTTCATCAGTATCATACTTTTCATCAAATAATTCGTTTGCTTTAGATAAATCTAATTCATTTACATCATTGATAAATTTTATTTGAGATGTAGCGCTGGATCGTATTGCCTGGGGCATTTCCAGCTTGTTTAGCTCATTCATTATATTAATGTAATCCTGGTCACTGGTTGTTGCGCTTAATAATGCCTGCCTATAGCTCGTATCTAAAGTCGATAATTGTGTTTTTACCGCATCAAAATCAAACCCTCCCTCTTTTATTATATCCTTATATGCTTGAGATAACGCATTTATTTGAGATTCAATGGTTGAAATTTTTCTCTGATAATCTTTAATTGTAATGTTAATTGCTTGTTTTGGAGATTGTGCCGAAATTTTAAATGAAGAACTTCCCAATTCATTGCCTCCATTTAACAATCTTACTTTTAAAGTATAGTTTCTAACCTCACTATAAGTATGTTTTATCTTATTTGTCTGAGTTATTTGAGGCCCGCTTCCATCTCCAAAATCCCATGAGTAACTCATTCCCGAGATATTTATAGCAGGGTCAACAAAAGCTGTAAATGTTGCTAAAGTTGCAACAGCAACATCTGTAGGATAAACTTTCCATATAACTTTTTCTTCCATGCCAATAACAGTTATATTTTTATCAAGTATTTTTTGATTGCTCAAATAAAAGTTCCATGATTTATTTCCAGCACTCAATGGAATAGAGAGATTCATCAAGCTCAAGTTTATTTTTATAAATCCAGAGTTTATTTTGCTAAGGGTTTTTGAAACATTATAAATGGTTGTTGTCTGGGTTCCAGCACTTCCTAAAGATGTGTATTCTAAATTTAAGTTATTAATATTTATTTCTTGTTGCAATCCCACAATTTTTATTGGTACAATACACCCATTTGCGCTAGAACAATCTTTTCGATATCTGTTTATTAGGTAATTATTAAGCATTGTAATAATGTCCTCGCTGTTTTGTTCGCTGTAAGTTGCTTCATTAATTATAAAATTTCCGACAGAATCAAATTTCTTTGCAGATACTATGATATTATAGTCTTTTGAAAAGCCAGAAGTGCTTGCTGGCTCTCCTAAAAATCCGCAGAATGGTGCTGTTGATTTTCCTTGAAGTTTATATCCTTTTATTTCAGCATTGTCCCCAATATTTGCAGCAATACACACAAAATGATTTTCTCTTTGTTTTGCCACATAATTAATAATGCAGTTTTGTGTACTTGCAGTTGTTGCTGGCTGTGTTAGATTGCATTCTCCAACAAACTCTCTTTTGGAGTTATATATAGATGCTCTTAATAATCCTGGAGAAAATCCTGGCGAAGCATCTGAATCTTTTTTTATTACAGCTTTTACTTCAAAAGCCGGAGATTTTGGAAGAGTTATGTTTTCGCAATATGTTTCAGTGGAAATCGCAAACCATTCTTCCGGAAAACTTGATGAAGGAGGCGGATAACAAGAAGATTTGGCATCCCCGCCGCAATTTTCTAAAATAGCTTTTTTATTGCCCCAGTTTGATTCATTATTGTCAAGGAAATCAATGTTTAGCTGGCTGTCACACGATTCTTGCGCATTGCTTGAAAGCGCTAAAGAAAACCTTGTTACCTCAACATCATTTCCATCTAATTTAACCCCTATTAGTTTTTCATTATTTCCAGAGCCAAATACAATTTTGTTAGAACTTGCCCCATTGCTGCTGGAAACATAAATGCCTGCACAGTCACTAGGCAAACAAGAATAATTTCTAGGATAGTATTTATTTAAAAATTCAATTAAACCAATGCGGTTGTTAAAATTATCAGAAAATTGAGAGTTATAGTCTTCATTTGCAATGCTGATATTTATCCAGCCAGAGATTTTTTCATTCAATCCATAATTTATATTTATTTCGTTACTTTTATTTCCCAATGTAAATGATGCGCTTGCAAAACCTGATAAAAATAATATAAATATAATTAGGATTAATGTATAAGCTATTCCTAAAAAAACATTATTTTTCACTTTGCCTCTTTTTAACATTCTCTAATTTTATAGTATTTTAAGATTTTTAAAATGTTTGTTATTAGAAAAATCATAATATCTCCTTAATCAGTTTTTTTGTTGTTTGAACATCTTTTTGATTGTAGACATGTGGCCCGAATATTCCCTTAAAACCATCATCAAATTGTGGCTTCTCCAGAAAAGAAAGTTGTTTCTTCATGGACTGTTTTAATTTTTTAATATCTCCCTTTAGCAAATGTTTCCCAAGGGCTTCTTTATTGCCTGGCATTAAGGCAACAATATCTCTAATATCTGATAATCTTCCACTATGTAATTTCATTGCAATAAGAAGTTCTTTTTCAGGGGTTAAAAATTCCAAGTTATTCAGCCTTCTTTTCACAGAATGTTTCTTTATATAATCAAAACCCCATGTTGCATCTGTTGTTCTTGATACTAATCCATTAATCAGCAGGTCTATATTTACAGGCAAGTCTCCCATCTTCTTCATAAAACGCTTAAAATTCTCTCTGTATAGCATAGCTATCTCTTTCTCATAGTGCAGCGAATATCTCTCTTTTTCTAATATTTTTTCAAATTTCTCGAGATCTTCCTCTTTAATAACAACATCTAGGTCAATAGAAAATCTTTTTTTATATGTTGAAATTGCATACCCTCCAACAACAACAAAATCCAATTTCTTATCTAGCAATAATGCCAATATCCTTATAACTTCTTGTTCTCTTTCAAGCAAGCCAATTCTTGAATTTACCTTAGGCATTTGTTGAAACCTCTGCATATTTTATATTCAATTTTAAATTATATAATTCATCCAACTGCTCTAAAATATTATCCAAGCGCAATTCTTTGCTCCATTTTACCAATTCTCTTAAAGGCATGACAGGCAAACCATTTTTTCTTTCTATTTCAAATGCTTGTTTTTTAATGATGATGACAAAAGGCCTTTTATTGCTTATTATATCTTCACTATATGAAATTCCACGCTTTTCTAAAATTTTTTTTAAATCATCTGAATCTTTATCTTCAACCTCCAAAAAATAAATCCTGTCATAAAAATCCCCAGTTATAAAACTTCCACGAGTCCAAATAACCGCAGCTGTTCCTCTTACAAATCTTATTTTTAATTTTAAACTCTTAATAAATTCCCAGAAAGCATTATCTTTTTCAATAACTGAAATTGCATTGTCTAATTCTTTGAACTTGTTATAAATTAAATTTTTATTAATTTTAATAACATTCTTATTCCCTTTCCTAATTAAATTAATAACTCCGTATTTTTCTAATTCGCAAACCCATTTATAGACTGCAGAATAGGCAAACCCTGTTTTAGAAGCTAAGCTATAAATACTCTCTCCATCTTCGGCCTTTTTTATTATTTCAACTGTTATCTCATTTACTATTTTCATTATCTTTTTAAAGATAATGGATTTAAATACTTTTCTATTGTAAATATCCATAGCTTTCATATTAGCATCAATCACTTTAATTGAATAAATTAGGCAAAAATATGGTATATTTTCAGAACAATATTCAAATCAGCTTAATCTTCTTCCTCACAATTAAATAATAAATCATTCCAATTGCTAAAATGCTTATCATTAAATTAAAAAATGTAAAAAACGGCAGCTTTGTTGTTACAGGGCATGGCAATGGCTTTGACATTTTAGTAGGAGCACATCCCGGAGGAGGTTCTGCTGGAGGAATGAGATCTTTGCCAGCCCAAGAAGATTCCCATTGTATCTCAGAATCATAATCTTCTTCACTTGTGCAACTTCCAGGCAAATCAGCAACACGTACGTCTGTTAAACATAAATTTGTTTCTGTAAATCCTATTCCCATACATCCTGGAATAGTTTCGGCCTTTACAGTTTTTTCCAAACACCTATTTCCTGGAGCATCCCAGTAACAGCTGCATTGAGTATAAGTTCCGCAGCTTTCAGGATCATTTTGATTTCCATTAAGCCCGACTTCAAAAGTCAGGCTTTTGTCAGAACAGAAATTATTTTCAATTAGAGAGTGTTCCTGAATGCTGGATAATATAACTTCTTTTTCTTCTTTAGGAAGGTTAATCCAGTTATCACAAGCTTCTTGAGTTGTGAATTGCGAGCAAGATGTTTG
This sequence comes from Candidatus Pacearchaeota archaeon, assembly GCA_016186425.1. GTDB lineage: Archaea > Nanobdellota > Nanobdellia > Pacearchaeales > GW2011-AR1 > JACPLR01. Next base: position 10,010 of record JACPLR010000029.1, read on the forward strand.
AATTCCTAATTTTGGAGTTATTCCAACACATCTCTGCAAAGAACTGCAATCTTCACAAGCGCATGTTTCAACTCCATATTCGCACTGCTTATTAATATTGCAGTTTCCGCCACTAGTTACACATTTTCCTGTAACTGAATCATATAGCGTTCCCAATGGACATTCACAATATCCACTTCCATTATTTGCAAATGTGGTATTGCACCATACAGCGCTGCTTCCAGAAACAGAACAAGTAAAATTATAAGAAGAAATATTAAATATTGTTCCATCGCCAACACACCCCATTATATAATAACCTTCAGGATTAAAATAACACTGGCTAGAGCCACAGCATCCAGCAATATTTGGAATCTTATTCGGATTTACTCCAGTGTTCCAAGGAATTCCGTAAGTGTCTTTTTCAGGATCAGATAAATTAACATTGCCAGCAACAGGGTAAGTTACTTGTTTGCCTGCAGAACATAAATTTGGAGGGCAATATTCTCCGTTATTAGTTGTATCTGCCATATCAATATAAGTATCTCCATCATTATCAATTGCATCAATACATATACCTGCAGGAAAAGGGCATAAAGTATATTGTGAATTTGGTATTGGCCATCCGCCGCCACATGGCTGTACATTTGTAAATTTATTTCCATTACCAAAAGTATTTGATCCACTAATGCATTGGAAGTCTTTATCAGTGTTTTCACACGCAAAATTATCTTTTAATGTGTTTTTTACCCCAATTCTTAATATTATCCCGGCTAAATTATTGCTTACATTGTTTTTATTTACAAAATTATTATCTCCTGAAATATCAATTCCAATATTCATGCTAGTTATATTATTGTGGCTTATGTTATTCCAAAAATTCTGGCCGCTAAAAATAATTCCGCCTGAAGAACTGCGCAATATATTAAAAAGAAGAGAACTATTACTAACTGCTGATAATGAGATCCCATAGTTATAATTGTAACTTACATTGCTTCTTCTAATACTAATATTAAAGGCATTAGTTGCGTATATCCCATCATTATTGAATGATATTGTATTATTGATTATTGTTGCATTATTAGTATTATCAAAAAATATGCCTCTGTCAAATTCTCTTATAATTGTTCCATTGATTGTTATATTTTTTCTGCTTATAGCTTCAATTCCTGCAAGGCTTCCGCTTACTCCTTGAATTTTCTTTCCATTCCCATTTAGAATAACATTATCTGATAGAATCCTAATGCACGATTCGCCGCTTTTTCCTGTTATATCATTCATTAAATTATAAATTCCAGGAATTTTTATGTCTCTGCAGCCTGATATTTGATAACATAAAATGTAATCTGTTGCTGTTGGCCAGGTTTCAGTGCATCCGGTTTTTAAAATACTGGAAAACTCATTTCCAGTGCCAGTTGTTCCTGAAGAGCCACTAGTGTCTCTATTGCACGCAAAATCCTTGATATTGCCGCAAGAGGTTGTGTCTTTTACCTGAACATTATTTGTATTGGATAATAACACTCCCGATCCGCTTGAAATGATTGTGTTTTTTTCTATAGATGCTGATCCAGATAATCCAGATACTCTTTTAAATTCTATGCCGCTTCCAGCGCAATTTTGTATATTTAAATTTTTTACAATTATATTGCTAATGCTCCTATCTGCAAAAACTGCATTTGCTCCAGCCCTAGAATCACAGGTTATTTTATACCCTCTTCCATCTAAAGTAACACCATTAACATCTATTACAATACAACTTGATCCAAAAGAAGGAATAAATGGGTTTTGAGGAGTTCCAATATCCTGGGTTAGGAAATAGGTTCCAGGATTGGAGAGAATCATGCATCCAGTTACAGGTATTCCAGTAGGGGGAGATGTGGGGCATAAAGTATAATCAGTTCCCTGCTGAGGCCAGCCTGAACGGCAATTAGAAACCTTTGTAAGTTTATTTCCATTGCCATAATTGCCTTCTCCATCAAAACACCAAAAGTCATGATAAGAATTGTCACATGCTTCATTATTAGTCACATTATTTTCATTCCCATCAATAAATATGCCATCATAAGAATTTAGAGCTTTATTTCTTACTAAACTGTTTCTATTTCCCATAACAAAAATCCCTTTATTATTATAAGAAAACTCATTATTTTCTATCAGAGAATATTCAGTTAAATACCCACTAGGCTCATTTCCAGACATATAAATACCATTTCTAAATTTAATTATCTTAATCCTTTTTATTTCCAGGTTTTTTTTGCCATAAGAATATATTCCGTCAACATTTAGATCGTTATTCCCAATTATTGAGTAACTGAAGCCATCAAGAGTAACAAAATTCGAATTAATGTTTACACAAGCTCCACTTTTTTTATCACTTATAATATTTGATTTTAATACATAAGTGCCTGGAGAATTTATATCTGTACACGCATTTATTTGAACATTATTGCATGAATTAGGATCTGGAGCTGGCAGAGTTCCGCAATTATTATAATTAGCTGTTGCGAATTTGTTATTTAATAAGGAAGTTCCTGTAGAACTATCACATTGAAGATCATATTGAATATTTCCACACATTCTGTTATTGTCCAGCCGAACATTATTAGAATTAACAGTTACGCTAACTCCCCATTTATTTGAGGAAAACACATTATTCTCAATTACTCCATCAGTCACGCGGGTAAAGCTAATTCCATAACCATATTGATTATCTATTATTTTGATGTTTCTTATTGTTACACTTCTCACATTATCTGCATAAATTCCGGTAGCATAATTTATGCCGAGATTCCCTTTAATCATATAACCATTGCCATCTAAAACAACATTATCAGAACTGATTATTATGCATTTACTTGTTCCAGGCACAAAACCTCCACTGCTTAAATCAATATTTCTTGTTAAAACATAAGTGTCGGGGATTGTTATTTCCTGGCATCCGCTTATATATCGCAGAGCACTTACATTCACGCTTAAAAATATTAAAATTAATGCAAACATTACAGAAACAAATATTCTCAACTTCCACCTCATTTTAATTTTTAAAATAATCCTTTAGTTATTGATAAATAATAAAGAAAAACGAAATTTATAAAACTATCTCAAGCTGTTTTTATAAATTCTAATATCTGTATTATATTAATATTATATTAAAATAGGTAAAAAATAGATTAAACATAATGGTTAAGCTTTAAATAAGGCAGAGATATTACTTGATTTCAAAATTATTCTTGAATCAACATTATACTAAATTTCTTTTTTAGGAGAAATTTAAAATAATTTAATAGATCTTTAAGTCAATTTTAGATTAATGTTGTGGTAATTTGTTCTTTTCTGGAAAATTTAGCCTGATTAATATCTTTTTTAATGATTATTTAATTATCAGCCTTTTATCACAGCCATCGGCCTCATTCTTGCAACTATATTGCCTATTCCTAGCTCATCGCTTACCTTAACAACATCATCAACATTTTTGTAAACCTGCGAAGCTTCTTCAACAAGAGATTTCCAGCTTCCCGCAGTAACTGCAATATTATTTTTTTCCATATCTTCCCTTACTTTCTCGCTTTTGAATCTTCTCATTGCCTCATTTCTAGACATCATTCTTCCTGCTCCGTGTGCTGTGCTTGCAAAACTTAATTCTTCTGCTTTTTTAGTTCCAACTAAAACATAAGAAGCTGTTCCCATGCTTCCAGGAATTATAATTGGCTGTCCTGTAATCTGATATTTTTTTGGAAGCTCTTTTTTTCCAGGCCCATAACTTCTCGTAGCTCCTTTTCTATGCACTAAAACCATTTTTTTCTTTCCATTAATATTATGTTCTTCAAATTTTCCAATATTGTGACATATATCATAAACAACTTCTGCCTTAAAATCAGGAAAAAACTTTTTTAATGCTTCTCTGGTTAAATGAGTCAGCACTTGTTTATTACAGAATGCGAAATTAGCAGCAGCACACATTGCTTTATAATATTCTTTTCCAAGCTTTGAATTTATAGGGGCACAGATTAACTGCCTATCTGGAAGATTAGCAAAACCATACTCATCTTCCATTAGTTTCATGTAATCTGAAGCAATCTGATGCCCGAAGCCTCTTGAGCCGCAATGAATCATTATAACAATTCCATCTTTTTCCAAACCAAAAATCTCTGCTGTTTCTTTATCAAATATTTTTTCAACATATTGCAATTCTAAAAAATGATTTCCAGCTCCAATACTCCCTAATTGATTGATTCCTCGAGAAATTGCAGTATCTGAAACACATGAAGGATCAGCTTCTTTCATGCATCCACTTTCTTCACTAAATTCGTAATCTTCTTTATTTCCGTAACCTTTATCAACAGCCCATTTAGCTCCTTCTTTCATTATTTCTTTTAATTCTTCTTTTGTAATTTTTACTTTAGTTCCTTTTCCAACTCCTGAAGGAATTGCTTTATACAATTCCTTGGAAATATCTTTTTCTTTGCCTTGAATATCTTTTTTTGTTAAATTTGTTCTTAAAAGCCTGATCGAACAATTTATATCAAAGCCAATTCCACCCGGACTAATAATTCCATTTTCAAGATCAAAAGCTGCAACACCTCCGATGGAAAAACCATATCCTTGATGAGCATCAGGCAAGACAATTGAATATTTTTGTATTCCAGGAAGCATTGCTACATTCATGCCTTGCTGCAAACACTGGTCTTTTTCCATATCTTTTAATAATTCTTCAGAAGCATAAATCCTAACAGGAACTATCATTTTGCCTTCTTTACCTATTTCATAGACATTTTCACTTATTTTATTTATTTTTTCTTTGGCCATTTTAAATATCCTAGAGAGTGAATGCTTGTTTATTAAACTTTACCCTTCTATTAGAAATCTTTTGAAATCAATTCAATACTAAATTTCTCGTTTTAGAGAAATTTAAAATGATTTATACAATGTATTAAGCAAGTCCATTAATTAATCAATATTAAGTCTCAATCACTTTCTCATATAAATAAAGTAAAAGTATGATATGATTTCAGAATAATTTTCAAACAAATCTTATTTTCTTCCTAAACACAAAATAAGCAACATAAATAATTCCTAAACTTATTATTAGATTAAAAAATCCGAAAAAAGGCAGGGTTGATTTTACAGGGCACGGAAAGTCTTTATACCCGTTTCTGCAAATATTATCTGAATCTACAACAACAGAGCCTATGCTATTTCTTAAAGTTCCTGTCCAGGATAATGTAATAATATTCTCTTGAGTATTGCATTTGTCTTGAACCTGGTTTGTAGTTGTCTCGCATGTTAACAAGTTATCTTGATCATTTATATCTGTAGCACAAGGATTTCCATTTAGAAATTTTTCATCGCATTTTCCTATTGCCTCATTCCATTTACACATACAATTGCCAAGATATAAGCAAATGCCCTCTTCGCTATTTACATATGGATCATTATGGCAGAACTTTATTAAATTTCCGTCAGAATCCAATTTGTTTGCTCTTTCTTCAATGAAATTTTTTATATCTTCTGTTAAGGGGTAATTTCCACACTGCTCCCTGCTATAATCTGCGCATGACGTTGCTGCTGGCGGAGGCGGCTGAATAGAACTCACTTCACAACTTCCTGTTTGCTGATTGCAAGTATATCCACTCGGACAGCAGCTTGTTTTAGAATTTCCATTGCTGTCAATGCCATTTTCATCATAGCAATCATCCATCGCATCAGTTGAAATTCCGCCAGCACTCCACAAAGATGAAGTAGGGCTGTTAATTATGCATATAGGAAGATTGCTGCCTGTATAAAATTCTGTATCACTGTCATCAGACCATATCACTTGTGCAGATATAAAGCTAGAAATTAATATTATTACAGAAAATATAATTAATAAAAATATTTTTGAATTATAAAAAACACCAGTTAAATTAAGCTTATAATGATTATACTTGCTAGTTAAGTTGTTTTCTTTATCCAAACTATTAAGTAATGATTTCTCATCTATCTTTTTTCTGCTATTAATTATTTCTTTTTTCATTTTCACCCCTTTTTATTTATTTCATTTTTTATTTTAATTGATATTAAATTTGCTCATATCCGACCATTAATGAAGCTGTATGTCTTTCATTCTCACCAGGGAATGCTCTATGGAATTCAACAACCTGCCTATAATTATTATTCCAAGTGCCTAATAAATTTGCTTCTTGGTTATTATCTTCATCAAAAAATGTCCAGTTAAACCAAAACTTGTATGTCGCTGTTCCTGATTCGCCTTGCTTGGGAGGCTTAGGAAGATCAAAACATCTTAAATTTCCAACATTATAGCATGATTGTCCGCTAGGGCAGGCATCAATAGTGCAGTTTGAAACAAAACTTCTGCTAGCATTAAAATAAACAGCCCTATTTCCCTCAATACTTTCTCCTCTTGCAGGATTTGTTATTACAGCGAAAACATTAATTCCTGGTTTGTATACGAGAATATCAACAAAATCTTCTGCAGTTCGTGTTCCGCCTTGCTCTCTTGCAATAGCTTTAACAAGGTAGTGTGCTTGCTGAGGGTATTTATAAGTCGTATTGCAATTTCCTGTTGTTAGGCAATTTCCTTCAGTTCTTTTTATCTGTCCGTTACCAAAATGCCAGGTTATATTAAGATTCTTTCTTAAATTAGAGCTTGTTTGATTAAATGAAATGTCTACATTTGTTTTAAATCTCTGCCATTGTCCTGGCGTGATTATCTGGATGCTTGGTACGCCATCATTAGCGCATGTTCCATCTGTAGGATTAAATGTTGTTCCTTGAGGACACGGCTGGCATGTATTTGTTCTGAAACTGCAAACTAGATTTGTGGCGCAAGCATCTTGTAATCCATGGCAGTCGCTGCATTGACAACTTTCATTATTTAGCGGCCCGCTTTCACATATATTATTATTGTTGCAATTAACAGGAAGAGTTCCGCAATTTATTCTGCAAACTCCGTCGCTGCATAAAGTTTCTCCAGCATCGCAATTTCCTGTTTGTAAGCATGCAGGATTATTTCCACAATCAGCAATATCAGCGCAATCAATTAAATTATCATTGTCATCATCAACTTGATTATTGCAGATTTCAGTTACTTGGATTGCCTGCACAGATGAACAACACAATTTAATAGGATAATCATTTCCAGAAGATAAATGGGCATTTTCCGAAGATGATAGTGAAACAATTAATTCCTCATTTGCATTGCAAGTTTGAGTTCCAGTTATATTTCTGCAAACTAAATCTCCATAACACACTTTTGTTGCATAATCTCCAGATACTGATGCTTGAGCATTTATATCAGCGCTCAAATTAATTATTTTATTTGTATCTCCTGTCTTGCATTCGTGAACATTTTCCCCAGTTGCACGAGTATATTGTTTTCCAAAAATTGTGTCATAGCAAACTTTAACAGGATAATCACTTTTATCCCAAAGTGATGCATGAGCATTTGTCGTTGCTGAAAGTCTTAAAATTGTCTGGTTGTCAGGACAGGTTGTAGAAGCTGGAATAACTGCGGAATAAAGAGCAGTTATTTCTTCAGATGTTAATGCTTTGTTATAAATTCTTAAATCATCAATTGAAGCATTTAAAAATCCATAATTTCTGCTTATTGAACCTATCCAAATATCATTAGTGTTTGTTAAATCCCCGCTTAATCCTGCATAATGCGCCCGATTATTTAAAATTCCATTGACATATATTAAAATATCTGTGCTGTTGTAAACACAAGTTATCATATTCCATTGATCTTCTTGAATAATTTCATTGGATCTTGCAGACACGCTAGTGCTGTCATTGCGAATCCCACATAATATTTTTCCTGTTGAATTTTCATAATTTATTGCAAAGGGGATATTTTTTAATTCTCCATCTTCCCACTTTTGAATTATTGCAGGAAAAGCTTTTTTAGTATCCCTCTTTAAAATACTTACCCATGTAGAAAGAGTATAATTTTCTCCCTTTCTAAAAGAAAATTGTCCATCATCGCTAATTCTTACATAATCATCTACTCCATCAAATTTATAGGAATTATTTACTTTTCCATCAGATTTAACCGGGCACTTGCCAGAAGGGCATGAAGCATCATAATTTCTTGTAACATCATTTATTGAATCATTAAAAGGAATGTAAAGTATCAATCCAGAATCTTCAGGGCTTAATCTCGGTTTCTCGGATTTTCCCATAAACCAGTCAAAAAAATCACTTAAGGAAAATGCAGAAACACTAACACTTAATATCATTAATGAAACAAAGAATATACTAGCTACAACCAATGTTTTTTCACCTTTCATTTTAACTTAATTAATATCTAATGAAGAGAAATCAAATTTATAAAGTTATTGGGGATGGTTTTA
>JACPLR010000003.1 GCA_016186425.1 Candidatus Pacearchaeota archaeon
TCTGACAGATTGGAAATTTATTATAAATATGCTGAAGAGATTATTAAAAAAGGCAAGGCATATGTGTGCAGTTGTAATCAAGAAGAATTAAGAGAGAATAGGGCTAAGGGAATTGAATGCGGTTGTAGGCAGCTTGATGTAAAAACTCAGCTAAAAAGATGGAAAGAAATGTTTTCTGCCACACAGGGGAAATATGTTTTAAGATTAAAGACGAATATGCAACATCCAAATCCTGCTTTCAGAGACAGGGTTTTATTTAGGATTTCTGATAGAGCTCATCCAAGAACTGGAAAAAAATACAGGGTTTGGCCATTGCTTGAGTTTTCATGGGCGGTAGATGATTACCTTCTTGGCGTGACTCATATTATTCGTGGAAAAGAATTAATGATGGAAGGCGAGATGCAGAGATTTATTTGGGATATTTTTGGCTGGAAACATTCTGAAATGATTTACACTGGATTGATAAAATTAGAAGGCATTGAAGGCAAATTAAGCAAGAGCAAAGCGCAGAGAGAAGTTAGAAGCGGAGAATATTCTGGATGGGATGATCCGAGAACATGGAGCGTCCAGAGTTTAAGAAGAAGAGGGATTTTAGCAGAGAGTATCAGGGAATTTGTTGAGGAAATTGGATTAAATCAGAACGATATTTCAGTTCCTGTTGAAGCGCTTTACGCAATTAACAGAAAAAAATTAGATAAAGAAGCAGACAGGTATTTTTTTGTTGAAGAGCCTGTCAAAATTGAGATAACTGGCTTAGCAAAAGAGACTGAAAAAAAAGAGATTAATGTTAAGGTTCATCCTGAAAAAAATGAAACTAAGGAAATTAAGCTTGGAAAAGAGCTTTTTGTTTCTATGAAAGATCTTGTTAAATTTAAAGGCAGGGAAGCAAGGCTTATGCATCTTTATAATGTTCTCTTGGATAGGAAATCTAAATTTACTTCTGAAGAAAACAAGCCAGAAATACAGAAAATTCACTGGGTTTCTAATGGATTAAAAACAAAAATAATGATGCCTGACGGAATTTATCATAAGGGGATTTCTGAACAAAAAATCAAGGAATTAAAACAAGGCGAGATTATTCAGTTTGAAAGGTTTGGTTTTTGCAGGTTTGATAATTTTAACAAGAAAACCAAAGAATACGAGTTCTGGTTTGCGCATAATTGATAGATTATACTGATATATTATTCAATTAACATCTTAATATCCAATATTTTCTCTATAAGTTTTATACAAATAATTATTAATAATTATGTCCTTTTGGAATATTACAATATTTTCCCCTAATTTCTATGTGATAATTAGTAAGTTTAATTCACTTTTCTATAGTTATATACTATAAGTTAAAAGGGTTCATAGCATCATCTATCGTAAAATATCTTACGCCATTTTTTGTATGGCATTCTATAGTATAAGGTTCTACTAGTGGTTCATCTGGAGTTATTCTTAATTCAGAATAATTTATCGGAGTATGTTTTGATGGAGGTGATAATAATTTTAAATTTAGTCTAGATTCATCTACATCCTCTATTTGTAGTGCTAAATCTCCATCTGTTAATCTTTGTTTCATATAAGCTGCTTATTTTCATACCTTTTAAACCTTTCTATTTGTTACTAGTTTTAAGTAATTACATATTTTCTATTATAAATTTCTTTTTGTTAGGTTATTATAAAGATTTATAAAGAGAATTTATTTATTCTTAATATGAAATTAAATAAAAAAAGGGGGGTGTCTGACGTCATAACAACTGTGCTGATGCTTTTGCTTATAATTGCGGCAATTGGCATATTATGGCTGGTTATACAGAACTTTGTTAAGAAAGGAACCGGAACAGTAGAAGGTCGTGGAGATTGTTTAACAACTGATCTAACAGTTGAGTCGGCAAAAATTAATCAGTCTTTGTCTTCCGAACAGCTTACTGTTAGGATTGCAAGAGCTGGCCTGAATTCGGGAAATCTTTCCTCGATAAACTTTTACTTTGACGGAAGCCTAAAATCAGCTACAACATCGGTGTGGCCTCAGGTTGGTGAAACTAAACCTTATACAATAACTTTAAGTACAGCTGACGCTGCAAGTGCTGTTGGAAAAGAAGTTTATGTGGCTGCAGTTATTGGCGACAAAACATGTCCTCAATCTTTAACACAAACGGTTGTTAATGCAACTGTTTAATTTTTTGTTTTTTTAATTTAAGCTTTTTTCTTTTTCTTTATTTTTTAATCTTTATTAATTGGAAATATCTAGAAGAATCAATAATATCTTGAATCGCTACAATAGGTTTACATGATTTATACAAAAAAAGTGATTGAAATTTATAGATTAGTTGAACTTACATAATCTAGCGAATAAGTTATGGAGAGATATTGCAATATTTTCAGAATCTTGAATCATTATAATATAAAATTTCTCGTTTAGAGAAATTTTGCATAATTTAACATCAATAATTGACTTTAGTTTTTACAATATTACAAAATTGTCTTAGATCTTCTTAATCATATAATCCTTATTCAGATTATAACCAAGCTTTCTGTAATATTCCCTGACTCCAACTCCTGAAATAACTGCCAGCTTTTTTATATTTTGATTATCTTTCGCAATATTTTTTGTTATTTTTTCAGCTTCGGCCATAAGTTTCTTGCCAAGGCCTTTGTGCTGTCCTAAATCCGGATTTTCCTCTCCTAGATTTATTGACTGGCCATAAACATGAAGCTCACGGATTATTGCGCTATTTTTTAGCTCGCTTATCATTGGATTATTTAAAGATTCATTTGAAGGAATTCTTAGCCTTAACAAGCCGAATAAAACATTATCCTTGTTAACTGCTTGAATAAAATATTCATTTCCACCTGATGCAGAATATTTTAATGTTTTAATTTTTATTTTCTTGTCAATCTTTTTTCCGGGTTTTAGATGCTGAATTGCAAAACCTATTTCCCTAAAACGAATTTCTTTTATTTTCAGCTTTTTCTCTCGCAGGATTTCATCAATATCTTTTCTTAAGCTGATTCGTGTTGTTCCTGCAACAATGTGTGCTGGAGCAAACTGTCGCATTACACGCATTGTTCTGCAGTATTCTGGAATAATTTTAAACATTTTAATTAATAGTTTTTCAGTTTGCTCTAAAGTATATGGCTTATACTTTCCTCTGAGGAAATCCTTTTCCAAGCCAGTATTCTGGATAACTTGTGTTGGATAAATTTTCAGTTGGTCTGGCTTATAATCCTGGCTTTTAAAAATTAGCTTAAAAAGTTTAAGATCTTTTTCAGGATTGGATTTTGGCAAGCCAGGCATGATGTGATAGCCAATTTTAAATCCAGCGTCTCTTAGGTTTTTAGTAGCATCTATAACATCTTGAACAGTATGTGCCCTATTAATATGCTTGTAAATTTCATCATCTAAAATTTGCACTCCAATTTCCATTCTTGTGCATCCAAAATCCAAAGCTCTTTCAATATCTTCTTTGTTTGCAAAGTCCGGTCGTGTTTCAATACATAAGGCAACACATCTATGCTTTGCAGTTTCATTTATTTTTTTAGCAGTTTCTAATGAATCGGATTTAAATTCATTCAAGGCATCAAAAATTCCTTTTACAAATTCGTACTGATAGTCTATAGGGTAAGAAAGAAAAGTTCCTCCAAGGATAATTATCTCAATTTTATCAGTTGGATGATTCATTAACTCAAATGCTTTCAATCTTGACTGAATTTGTTCGTAAGGATCGTACTTCAACCTTTCAGCTCGCAAAACAGGCGGTGATAAAGGAGTATAGCTTTGTGGAACATTAAATACAGGGCAGTATCTGCATACTCCATGGCTGCAAGCCCTTGGCTTAACCATTACAGCGATTGGAGTTACTCCTGCCATTGTCTTTGATGGCTTTCTTACTTCGTGGATTTGTGGCAGTTGCATGATAAAAGACAATAATTATAGTATAAAAATGCTTTTAAAGAGCATTTTTATTTATTCATAATGGATACAAGAGAAAGAAGATTAATTGTTGAAGGAAGTCCTTGTGATACTAATTATTTTGATAAAAGCCTTTTGACATTTGCAGATGCTCAAGAAAGGGGAAGACAAATGTGTGCTAATTATGAAGAATGTCAGAGAAAGCCTATGGATTGTGCTTTGAGATATGGTCTTGAAGTAGCTAAATATGTCACTAAAGGAAGTACTCTTGAAGCAGAACTTGCAGAATTTTCTCAAGCACCTTTTTTAGATAATCTTTTTTGGGATTCTGAAAATAGAATGGAGTTTATAAAATTAAATGGCAAGGCTAGATTTTTGAAAGCTGTAGAAAGATTTGCCAGAAGTGTTTTATTAATGGATGAAAATGTTCATGTATTGCCTCATTGCAATAGTTGTGATGGAGTGAAGTTAACAACAACGGTTTATGATTCTATACATGATGGACTCCAGGAATTATCCGGTTCTGGTAAAACTAAGCCCAGAGTTGTCCAATATTGTCCTGAATGCGAACAAGAACCTAGGGGGCAAATTATTCCAGTAAATCCCCTAGATGAAATTGTTGAAGATATGAAAATTTTTTCTGGAGAATAAGCATAAAAACCTGTGTTTCTAATAAATTTCATGCCATCTAAAATGCAAAACCAAGATAAAATACAAATGCAGGATCAAGAGCAAGTATGGGATGAAATAGCACATTTATGGAATAAAAATAAGACAATGCCTTTAGGAGCAAAAGATAGTATTATTAAGGATTTTATAAGTGTAGAAAAAGACAAAAAGATTCTTGATTTAGGTTGTGGAAGCGGGAGGAATTTTATTGCTTTGAAAGAAGCTGGATTTAAGGGAGTAATTTATGGAGTTGATTTTTCAGAGAATATGCTGAAGCATGCTAAGGAGAATGCTAAGAAATTTGGAATTAAAGTTGTTTTGAAAAAAGCAAATGTTTGGGAAACGGGATTTGAGGATAATTCTTTTGACAAAGCTATTTTTATTGCAACATTGCATTGTGTTGAAACTAGTGAGCAAAGAGAACAGGCAATAAAAGAACTTTATAGAGTTTTAAAGCCAAAAGGGAAGGCAATAATAACTGCGTGGAATAAAAATGCTAAAAGATGGAAAAATAAGCCTAAAGAGAAAATAGTTTCATGGAAATTAGATGAGAATACAGGTAAGAAAGTAAACAGATATTATTATTTATACAATCAAGAAGAATTAATTAAAGAGCTGGAAAATGCTGGTTTTAAAATAATTAAAAAGAATCGGGAAGAGGCGAGGAATATTGTTCTTGAAGTGGGGAAATAGAAAAGTTATTATATCTTAGTAAATAATATAATAAAATGAAAAAGAAGAAATTAAGCGATCTTGCTGGAAGCTGGAAAATGAGTGATTCTGAAGCTGAAGAGCTAAAGAATAATATAAAAAAGATATGGAAAAATTTTTATTTAAAATCCATTTTTTAAAAGAGGAGCTATGGAATTTAGAAAATCAACATTAAGTGAGAGAGAGCAGTTTTATAATAAAGAGTTTTCAGTTGCTAAGTTAAAAGCTTGGTTTAAGAAAAATAATCTGCAACTGCCACAGCTTTGTGCAGTAGATGCTGGAAGCGAAAGTGGTATAATTTTAGACAAGAAAAACAAAGACATAATGCTTTATTTTAAGTTTTCAGAATTGCAGAAAAAAATAAAGAAATATATGCCAGAAGATGTTTATTATGACAGAAACAGGTATAAAAATCCTGATAAAATTCTTAAAACACTTGATTTTAATAATTTAAATAATAGACTTAGTGAAGAACTTGTTTTCGATATTGACATTGATAATTTGGGCTTAAAAGGCAAAAATGAACTTAGCGATAGTAATTTAAGAAAATTGTATGAAATTGCTTTGAAAATGAGAAAAGAGCTGTTGAATATGGGTTTCAAGAAAGTTGGGATTGTTTATTCTGGAAGAGGATTTCATGCTCATGTTTTTGACAAAAAAGCGAGTTTGTTAAGTGTTAAGCAAAGAGATGAATTAAACAAAAAATTAAGAAAATATCCAATTGACCCGTGGGTTTCAAGGGGGTACATAAGGCTGATTAGAATGCCCTACAGCCTTCACGGATTAGTCTCTAGAGTTGTAACTCCTGTAAATGTTAGCAAAGGATTTGAAATAAAGAAGACAATGCCGAGGTTTATGAAATAATTTAAAGATATTCGTAGTTCTAGCGAATAAATTTTGGGAAATTATTGTAATATTTCAAGAATAGTTTTTGTAAACATGCAATATAAAATTTTCCGTTTAGGAAAATTTCGGCATGGTTTAATATATAAATTATATAGATAACTAATTCTTTTTAGTTTTTAGTTCAAGAATATTCTTAAATAAATAATTTTAACCTTTTTTTGCTTTTTTGCTGTAATACTTCTTTTTTTTGCCTGCTTTTTTCTTAGCCATTTTGAGCCTCTTTTTTATTGTATTTGCCAAGTGAAGGATTTTTATAAATGTTGCGGAAATTAAATGGAACAGATTATAAGAAATAGAAAAAGATTAATAGATTAAATGTACAGATTAGGCAGAGATATGGTATGTTTTCAAAATATGTTTGAATCATATAATAAAAATTTTTCTTGAAGAAAAATTTGGTATGATTTAATAGTTGGTTAAGTTTATCTTGGGTTAGCAATAACATTTAATTCATTTTATTTATTCTTCCTTTCCTCATTTCTCTTACAAGAAATCTATCAACAATAATTAGGCATTGTTTTTGGTCTTTCCATGAAAGGGTTTTTATTGCTTCTTGGAAATCAACCCATTTATATATTTCATGCTCATGTTTATCTATTTTAATCTTCTTGCTTTTATTAGATACTTGTGCAGAATACAGGGAATATTTCTGGCCCAGGTAAGGTCTGTCTGGCAGTATTTTTTTATAATTATACTTCCCCTTTTTTCTATGATTGATTATTCTTACAGGGGTTAGGCCTGATTCTTCTTTTACTTCACGCATAACTGTGAGCATCTCAGGTTCATTTTTTTCAACACCGCCTTTTGTAAATTCCCATCCTTTCCAATGCAATTTTCTTTTTAGAATAAGATATTTTATTTTATTATCTTGTTTTTTATAAACAACTACAAAAACCGCTTTTCTATAGCCTCTTTTTTGCTGAGCCATTATTAATAAAGTATAATAATGTTTATAAAATTGTTTATTTAGGTTTTATTTAATTTATATTTAACAAATACAGGAAGATGGAAGTAAATCAGATTGCGGCTATGCATCGAAATATAAGTTTAGGCAAGAGATTAGTTTCAGAACATCCAGAAATTGCAGATATGTATCGTAGGGGGCATACTTACACTGAGATTGTCAGAACTCTTGGTTTATCTGAGAATTATGGAGTTAATGATTCAATTGCAGAAAGAGCGGTTGGTAGTGCTTTGAGGGGTTATTCTGGAAGAAAGGGTTATGGAGGATATTCTGGACTTATCTCTAGAAACGAGTTAGAAGAATTATTAATTAATCATAAAAAAAGATGCGGAGAAAAAGTTAGGGATGAGAGAAAAGGAGTTCATTCTTTAACTAAAGATGAAATAAGAGAAGCCACTTACAAAGGCATGAAATCTTTGGGGCATACTCCATGGAATAGGGAAGAAGAAACATTTATTATTTATTTAAGCCTGATTTCAGAATATCAACATTTAAGTGGCGCCCATAAGGGATCTCCGGATTATCATAAGATTGCTGATAGATTAAATAATACTTATCATTATAGGACAAATATAAGAACCCCTTTAGCTGTTTTAAGAAAAGCCAAAAGATTGTCTAAATTATTTACAGCTTCTTCACAATGTCGAAAAGGTTAATTTTCTCAAATTTAAGCACAGAATGAGTTGCATCATCAACATGGACTTTTATAACTCCCATATCTGTTGTTATGCAGTTTAAGTTCCATATTAGCTTTCCATCAAGGTTTTGAAGAACTGCTATAATTTTCTGAAGTTTTGTTGTAACCATATTGTTTTTCATTTCGTCTTCAACAATACCTTTTAAAATATCCAGGTCAAGGTTAATACTGCCTTCAATTCTTTTAGGAGTTGTATTATTTGTTCCATCTGCAATTTTTAATTCAACCTTTGAATCCAGCATAAAAGTAGCTATTTTTTTGCTCTTGGGTATGAAGAAATCTATTTGATGGACGTTTTTCTTTGTTTCAAAATCCAAAACAAAAAACCCTGCTGAAAAATATGCCTTTGGATTTTTTCCCTGAAATTCTTTAAATTGTTTTGAGCTTTCAAGTTTTTCTAGGTATGGTTGTATTTTCACTTTTTCCTCTTTTTAAAAATTCTTTAATATTCTGATATTGGCGGGGCTTTTTCAAGCCTTGCTTCAATATTCACTTTTAATTGTTTTATATTCCATTATCACTCTTTTTTAAGTTTTAATTTACCAAGATTTTTCAGCTCTTAATTCAAGACCTTTTTTATTTCTAATTTCTTGCCTAATTTCTCCTTTTTGTTTTTTGTCAAAATCTGTTGCTTCACTATACTGATCTGTCCATAATAATCTATATGGGGGTGTTTTAGTCTTTACTAGATAGCTTCCTGTAGTTATACTTCTTAGATGCCACTTCATTTTTTAATATATATTAATTTTTATTTTACCAAGCTTTTCTAAAACTTGCCTCAATATTATACTTACTTCCGTAACTTGTATTTAAATAATCTCTTATGGCTTTTCCATCTGCTTTATCATATGTAACTGCCTGATTAATATTATCTATATTGCTCCAGATTCCCTGAGGGTTATTTTTATTTTTTCCAACTAAGTATTTTCCATTTGTAACATTTATTATATGGCCTTTCATTTTATTTTCTCTCTTGTATTTCCTGTTGAATTTGTTTAATAAACTTTTCTATACATTTTAATATATATCATTCATCTTTATTTAACCATTACACAAATCTTATTTTTATCCTCAGGATACAATAATACTCTTGTTTCTCTCTTTAAATTCATAAATTTAGCTAATTCTACCGGTATCCTTATTATAAGAGAATTGCCCGAATATCCTATTTTTGTCTCAACTGAAAGACCGAATACTCCTTCTTTCTTCTCTGCATCTTCTATTTTTTTAGATGTTTCCTCGTCAAACCATTGCTCCCCACATGAATTGCATACTTTTGCTTTAAATTTACCAATAATTTTACCATATACTTTATAATCTATTATTTTCTCTTTCAATTCTCCTTTGCATAGTGCACATTTATTTTTCATTTTCTTATCATAACAGTTATCACAAAATATTGCTCTTCAAGTTTTTTGAATATTACTCTTATATGCCTATAATCAGCCACTATTTTATCATTGTCTTGGATAAATTTTGCTCCATTTTGCATAACTTCTTTAATTTCATTAATGCTTACTCCCCTTTCCCTCATTTGCTCTAAAGCATGTCTGCTAAACAATATATTCATATAAGTTTATTCACTTACATATAAGTGAAACCTCTTTTTAAATGTTTCTTTTTGTTATTTTTATATTCTATTTTCAATTTCCTTTTTTATCTTTTCTGAGAACTTTTCTATACTCTCCTGAGATATTTTATTGCTTCCCCTTTGCCTTACTGCGATCTTCTTTGATTTTTCTTCTTTATCTCCAATAACAATTATGTATGGTATCCTTAAAGATAATGCTTCTGATATTTTCCCGCCTAGGGGCACTGATGCAAGATCTGTATCAATTCTTATGTTTGGAATTGCGTCTTTTAATTTTTTAACTAAGTTTTCACATGCTTTTGTGTTTCTGTCTGTGAAGTTAATAACACGAACCTGAATAGGAGAGAGCCAAAGTGGAAGATTTCCATTAAGATGTTCAAGCAGAATTCCTATAAACCTTTCAATGCTTCCATAGATAACACGGTGAATTACAATTGGCTGTTTTTCCTTGTTGTCTTTGTCAATATATTTTAGTTCAAATCTTTCGGGCATTGAGAAATCAAGCTGAATAGTTGCGCACTGCCAGGTTCTGCCTAAAGAGTCTTTAATATGAAAATCAATTTTAGGCCCGTAAAATGCTCCATCCCCTTTATTTATCTTATACTTAATTTTGTTTTTATTTAAAACTTCCTCGAGCGCTTTTTCAGAGCTATTCCAGCTTGTTTCAGAACCGATTCTCTTTTCAGGTCGTGTAGATAACTCAACATGATAAGTGAATTTAAATTTCTTATAAACTTCATCAATCATTGACATTATATTTTTTATTTCAACTTCTATCTGATCCTCTGTACAGAATATATGAGCATCATCTTGAGTGAATTTAATAGCTCTGAATAAACCTGCCAGCACTCCTGAAAGCTCTTGCCGATGAACAATTCCTAATTCTGCAAACCTTAATGGAAGTTCTTTATAGCTTCTCTGATCGCTTTTATATATTAACATTGCTCCCGGACAGTTCATTGGCTTTACAGCAAAACTTCTGTCTTCGTAATCTGTTATAAAAATATTTTCCTTGTATTTTTCCCAGTGGCCTGAAATTTTCCATAACTTATTATCCATTACTTGAGGTGTTGATATTTCCTGATAATCTGCTCTTCTATGTAAATCTCTCCAGTAATTAATTAATTCATTATAGATAACAAGCCCATTATTATGCCAGAAAACCATTCCAGGAGCAACTTCATTGAAAGAAAATAAATCTAATTTCTGCCCGAGAATTCTGTGATCATTATCTTTCAGCTTAGTTGTGTCTAATTTTGATCTTGAAATTTCTCTTAAAAGCTGTTTGTAATCATATTTTTCCTCTGTTTTTTCTATTACTTTTTCTTTATTTGAATTATTTTTTATCTCTCTTTCTCCAATTGTTCTGCTTAGCTCACTTAAAGGATGGCCCTTGCATTTTAATTCAAATTCTTTGTAATAGCCAAAGGGAGCTCGAGTAACTTCGTATTTTGCTTTTTTTAATTCCTGCTCTGCTTTTTCTAAAACATACTGAGCAAGGTCTGGAGATGACAAATTTGAAGACAAATGAGCGTAAGGGTAGAGAACTATTTTTTTAACACTAACTTGTTTTGCTATATCTTCAATATTTTGGACTAATTCAGTGACTAAGTTTAAATTATCGGGTTTTTCAACAGCTGTTAATACAACTAAACACTCTTTTATTTCTATTTCCTTTTTTTTATCTTCTGAAAGTTCTTCTGGCTGTTTTAGGGCTTTCTTTAACGGCTTGAACTTTATGTAGTCGCAGTGCAGGGTTATTATTTTCATAATAAAAGACACCAATGGTTTCTTTTATGAAACTTCCTTTTCATCTTTCTTTTCATAATATATTTAGATTATATTAACTAGAATTATCTTGTTTATAAAATTAACTTAGTCATTTATGCTTAATTATATAATTTAATATATATTTTATGTTATATATATTAAAATAGGCAATCACTTATAAACCCCTATTCTATGGTAATTAATTTCTAACCGAAAGATTTAAAAAGTATTAACTTTGTGGTAGTTACATTATAAAAAGCATGGCAACTTATAAATTTATAATACCAGACATAAGGCTAAAACAAACTGAAACTTCTAGACGGGAGTTTCTTGCTAATGCTCTTGGTTATGGTTCTGCACTTTTATTTGGACATGCTGCTGGAGCCCAATTGAGAAGTGAATACAAAGAGGAAGGCAATCAAATACTTTTTGGCGATAAATTATCTGAAAGAGTAAATGAATTAAATCTTTTGCTTTATGGCAAACAGGAAAAAGAAGATGCAAGGAAACAAGCAGAAAGAATAAAAACTGAAGTGAAGTATTTAGAGATTAATGAGCCTGGAAGCATTGAGTTAAGAAAAGGTTCTGATCAGCTTGAACTTGCTAGAATGATGTATGGTGAGGGAAGAGATGTAGATAATAAAAAATATACAGGACTTGTTGGAAGTACTGCTTTAGTAAGGCAGAAAAGATTTGACAAGAACTTAAATGATATTTTATATGCTCCAAATCAGTATACCTGTTTTAATGAAAATGATCCTAATTATGAGTTTGTTAAAGACCCTTTACATCAGGTTTTAAAACACCCCGCTGATAGGGAAGCTTGGGAAACAATGTATCAAATGGCTGGAGTTTTGTTAGAAACTGGCCCTATAGAACAGGTTACTCATTATTGGGTTGAGCCAGTTGTTAAAGAGCCTTATTGGGCTAGTGATGAATCTGGAAAGAGCATTGACCCAAAAATATTATTTAAGCATCCAAATGATCCTAGAGGAAGAATAACAAGATTTTATGATTTGGTTTAATTAATAGTATATAAATTATAAGGATATTAAATGAACTTTATAAGTATAAGAAAGTGATAGCGAATAAAATAGGAAAAATTATGGTATGATTTCAAAAATATTCTTGAATCATTACAATACTAAATTTCTACTTGCGAGAAATTTAAAATGATTTAATCGGTGTTTAAGTTAATTTTAGATTAATTTTTGGGTTAATAACTTATTCATTTAAGAAAAGTTTATATTTTACTTAGCATTGATTATCTTAAGCTTTAAAATATAAATATATAATTATTTAAAAAACAGCTGCTTTTACTCTTGAAAATAATCCTTTGAAAAAAGAAGCTTTTGGTTTTACTTCAATTATTTCTGCTCTCGCTTTTCTTTCTTTTTCTTGGGCTTGGACTCTTGCTTTATACTTAGCTTCTAATCTTGCATGCTGTTCTTTTTGA
>JACPLR010000012.1 GCA_016186425.1 Candidatus Pacearchaeota archaeon
AGATTAAAAATAAATATCTGAAAATAAAGAACAACTTAACCAATTAATATACCTTAAATGAATAAAAATAATCAATCACCTATTATAATAAATTAGGGAAAGATATGGCATGATACCAAAAATATTTTTTCTGAAAATACTATCAATTAACCTCAGAAATAATTGCTTATTTTTAATTTAAATTCAAGCCATAAAATCCATAAAACTAGTAAAGCCCCATCAAGAGCCGGCAGGAAAGAGTTTCTCCAAGACAAAGGTAAAGTATAAAGCATATTTAACCCAATAGAAAAACTGCTAAACGGATAAAAAGGCGTAATCTCTCCAAGGAATGTAGCATCTAAAATCAAATGAAGCAAGCTGCCAATTGCTAATATATAAAAAACAATAGGTATTTTCAAGTGATGTTTTGAAATTTCTTTTAACTTTACTTTAAATGTCATTGTAATAAATCCGGCCAAAAATAGCAAAAGCGGGACAAATAAAGTATGCAGAAATGTTCTGTGTATTTCTTCAATTGAAAATCCAAAACCAAGAAGAGATAAAATATAGAATATTGCAAAATCAAAATCCGGTAAAATTCCTCCAATAGCTGCAATTAAAATATAATATCTTGGAAATTTTTTGTTATCTCTGATTATATAATCCCTGAATAATTCAGCAATTATTATTGCAGCAAGTATATGTGTTGCAGCATATGGCATATTTCATTTAAGACAGGATTGTTTTTAAATGTAATGAGCTTATAAATTAAAATGCCAAACCCTCTCTATGAGCCAGCAGAAGATTCTTATTTTCTTGCAGAAATAATATCAGATTATTTAAAAAAATTAAGTAAAAAGGAAAAGGACAATATTAAAATTCTTGACATGGGAACTGGTTCTGGCGTGCAGTCAATTAATTGCTTGAAAGTCGGCATATCGAATAAAAACATTTTTGCAATTGATATTAACAAAGAAGCAATAAAACATGTTAAAAACTTAAACTTAGGCATTAAAACAATAAAATCTAATTTATTTTCAAAACTACCTACAAATAAAAATAATAAATTTAATTTAATTATTTTCAACCCTCCATACCTTCCCGAAGACAAGTATAATAATCTTCCAGACACAACAGGAGGAAAGCATGGCGATGAAATAATTATAAAATTTGTTAAACAATTAAGCAGTTACCTAGAAAAAAATGGAGTTTGTTTTCTATTAACTTCATCATTAACTCCAGAATCAAGATGGAAAAATGAAATTAAGAAACAAAAGCTAAATGTAAATAAAATAAAAACTAAGAATTTATTTCAAGAAAAATTGTATGTCTGGAAGATTACTAAGGGTTAGGGAAATTAAGGCCCATATTTTTTAATTGTTCTAAAACTTGAGAGACTCTTTCATCTGTAGATCCGCTGACTAAAAGCAGTTTCTCTGGCCATAAATGATCTACAAATGATCTTACTAGATGGTGCTTTTTATTTGAATGAACCCTATCAGAATGTCTGCAACCATCTGATTTATAAGAAAATTCCTCAGGATTTTCTGCAATTGCAATTAATTGATACCTATCCTCTATATCCAAACACATTCTATATAATTCTCTTACAGCAAGATTATCTCTAGGTTCTTGAGAGTATAATCTGGCAGAAGCATAATAATGGAATAGTGGAGAGTCAGTTATAAAACCATTTTTTGCAGTAGAACGTAACTCCTCTCTTTCTTGCTGGCGCCAAATATAAAGCCTTTCAAATGGGCTTCTATAATCTCCAAATTCTCTTACAAGTTTTCTTTTTTCCTCTCCAATCAAATCATAATCAAATCCCAGATTTTTTAAACGAACAAATAAATTTGCAGCAAGTGTAGATTTGCCAGTACACATTCCTCCTGCAAGAGCTATATTAAACTTTTGTGAAGTATTCATAATCGCTTAAGATACTGCCATAATTTATAAGTATTGTGGTATAAAACTAGTTTATGTTCTAATGATTTCCGCTTCCATTAGCCTGCCTTTCAACAAAACCGCATTTTTTGCATTTAAACAAATATTTATTTGATTCATCGCTGTAAGATGCGCCTAGATCATAAACTTCTGATTCCTCACATCCGCATTTTTTGCAGGTATGCGGAAATCCGCTAAGATTCTTTGTAGAAGTTTCCTTGATAACTCCCTCGCCGATTTTATCAGGCTTAGGTTCTTTTTCTTTAGAAATGATATCTGAGCTAACATCTTTAATAAATCCACAAATACAAAACCCAAACTTCTTTCCACTAATTGATTTTACCTCAAGTATACTCCCACATTCATCACAAAAAATATTTTTATGCATATATTATAATCTGAAAATTACTGCCCGTTTGTGTCCCATAATTTACTGTCCAAAGTCAGCTCAGTTTTATACGAGTTGATTTAATTTAAAACCTCTTCAATTAATTCAGGAAAATTTTCTGTTTTCATATCACTTAAAGTATAATGTCCATGACCTTTGAGTTCTATTACTTTTCCATCTAAATCTTTATTGTATATTATGAGACTTTTCTTTCCATCTTCCTCTTCGTCATCTGATGTGAACATTACGATCTTATTAACTCTATCTTTTATTGTTTTATCAATGGGATAAATATAAAATTTTTTTCTAAGCTCATCATTTTTATCAGGAATCTTCCAAGGAGCAACAAGAATTAACTTATCAATTTTTTTCTTTGTTTCACCTAACCATTTAATTAAAAAAGCACACCCGCAACTATGTCCTATCAAAACAGAATTTTCATCAACCCTATATTTTTCAAATTCTTTCTTAAATAACTCATATTGAGGATTCCAAGGTTCAGGCATTAACGGAGTTTCTACTTTTATTCCTTTAAAAATAAGTTGTTTTTTAGTCCAAGGTATCCAGTGTTTATCATAGGTTCTTGTTTGAGAATTCATTGCTTTTTCAGCATCAGAAGGACAACCATGTATTATTATACAGTTAATATCAGGCATTCTCATTTCTTTTTTTAATATTCTAGATATTTCCATCCCGCATTTATTCCAAAATTCAAGAATCTCTTCGGCTTGCCCAATAGATGCTCTAAACCCCCGATAATTTACGTCATGCCTAATCTTTTTTAATCTATCAAGCGAATTTAACTTGACCTTATCTTTAATATCAAATCCTTTTAATATTTCCATACTTACTTCATGATTTTGAGGCTCATATCCAATAAGCCATAATTTTGCATCACCAAGTTGCCTAATGGACTCATAAATCTCTCTGAAAACTAAAGTGGCAGTGTTATCATTAATTTTAATGTCTTGTGTTACTTTTGCATTAACTTCAGCTGAATTAATCATAGATTTTATTTTTTCTAAATCTTGTTGCCTATTTCTGAGTGCTCCTTTCATAGTCCAATATTGGATGTTCATTTTTTAACCTCCAAAAATCCCCATAAAAGAATACCATTTGCGATATTGTTAAATAAACTATCATCAATACTTGCTCTATTAAAGAGATGTATTTGAATTTTCCTTTCGATAATTTTTTCAAATTCAGTTAATTCTCTGAGCCCCATTGTTTGATAGTCTTTTATTTCATTTGACTCTATTGCA
>JACPLR010000013.1 GCA_016186425.1 Candidatus Pacearchaeota archaeon
ATCGCAATGCTTATGGCATTTTTGCATCAAACGGAATTTTATTTAATCATGAATCGCCTCGAAGGGGAATTAATTTTGTAACGAGAAAAATAACTATAGAGTTGGCAAGAATTATTACAGGAGAGATAGATCACATAACTTTGGGAAACCTTGATGCAAAAAGAGACTGGGGTTTTTCAGGAGAATATGTTCAAGCCATGTGGAGGATTTTACAGCATGACAAGCCAGATGATTTTGTAATATCTACTGGAGAAACTCATACTGTAAGAGAATTTTTAGAAGAGGTTTTTTCTCTAGTTGGTTTAAATTATTTGGATTATTTAAGAACAGAAGAAAGATTCAAAAGACCTGCAGAAGTTCCCGCCTTATTGGGAGATTCGTCTAAAGCAAGAAGTATTTTAGGTTGGGATCCAAAAATTAAATTTAAAGAACTAACGAAAATGATGGTTGAAGCTGATTTAAAAGATTATTTTGAAAGAAAAGCAATAATTCCAATAGAACCAGGAGTGGAAAGGCCAGAAGGTTATTATATTGAAATTGCCAAGAAACTCATTGAGGAAAGAAAAAGTAAAAAATTAGTTAATCCAACTATTATTACAAGTTAAAATTTTTATAATATATTAGCTAAATTTCATTTTCCATAAAATATCTCCATTGAATCAATCAACTTAAAAATAGACATTTGTTTGATAACAATATAATCGCCAGTTCATTTATAGTATATAAACTATAGAAGAATAGACTAAAACTTACTAGGTCTAGAGTAAAAATGAGGGAAAAATATTGCAGTATTTCAAATTTTTGAATTATTACAATATAAAATTTTTCTTCTGCGAAAAATTTTGCATAATTTAATAAACGCTTAAATTAAATATGATTAGTTGCTTCAATGTTCAATGATGTTTTGCAACTTTATTTAAATTATAATAGCTAATCGATATATGTTTTATCTTTCTCCCTTCCTAAATAAGGACCAGGTTTTAACTCATAGAATATTGTATCATCTTTAGCTTCAAAACTATGTCCACCAGCTTTGAAAATTGCGCAATCTCCAGGGTTTAATTCTCTTTTGCATACTTCACTATTGTCAGTATCTAAAACTGTAAGAATTAATTTACCTTTAATAACAATAAAAGCTTCATGCGTTGTAAATGTTGTTCTTTCTATAGGGTTATGATAGTGTGCCTGGAAGGTTTTCCTGTTTGGAACATTATAAACCATTCCTTGTAAAGGATCATCTACATGGCTTAATTCCTCTCGTTCCTCTTTTATATCTTCAGCTCTTTTAACTATATGCAACAATATTTTTGGATCTATTTTTGAATATATTTTTTCCATAACAAACCTTATTAATTTCATTTTATATAGATTTCTATATAAAAAATGGTTTTTATAGGGGTTAAAGATTTAACAGAAATAAGAAAAAAGTTTAAAGATAAAAAGATTGTTTTTTGTTCAGGGACTTTTGATCTTATTCATGCAGGGCATGTGCTATTTTTTGAGGATTGTAAGAAATTGGGAGATATTTTGGTTGTTGCAGTAGGGAACGATAACTTAATAAAGAAGTATAAGGGTAAAAATCGACCGATAATAAATGAAAGAGCTCGATTAAAAATGATAGATGCTATTAAACCTGTTGATTTTTGTCTTATTGATTTGCCTGTTTTAGATAACGACCTATTTTCCCCGATAATGCCAATTTTAGAGAAGTTAAGGCCCGATATCTGGGCTGTGAATGATGATGCTTTTGATATACCCCTAAGAAATGATTTAGCCAAAAAATATTTAATTGAATTAAAAATATTAAAAAGATACTGTCCACAGGAATTTGGTAATATTTCAACTACAAATATAATCAATAAAATTAAAGATCTATAATATATTTTATATAATATATAACTTTTTATACTTCTTGAATTGCTTTGTAATATGGACAAGTTAAAAGCAAGGTATCATTCTCCTGTTGTAATAATTGGATCGCAAACAAGCGATAACTTATTCATGTCTAG
The DNA here is from genome assembly GCA_016186425.1 of Candidatus Pacearchaeota archaeon. Taxonomy (GTDB): domain Archaea; phylum Nanobdellota; class Nanobdellia; order Pacearchaeales; family GW2011-AR1; genus JACPLR01. The sequence goes on from JACPLR010000013.1 coordinate 2,010, forward strand.
ATATGATGATGGTTACCCATTTAATTTATATCGGGGAGCATTTAATCCTTTTGGAGGAAATCCTACTGTTAAAGAGAGAGAAAGAGGTTTAGGTCCTTTAGAAACCTTAAGCAGAGAGATTGAAGAAGAAATTGATCCTGCAGCTTCAATTGATTCTAATTGGCTGCCTCAAGAAAAAATTTTAACACTTCAAAAGTCTGTTTTAAAAGGACTAATACCTGTAGTAGATTTATATGTAAATGCTCCGCAAGTAGAAGGAGGCAGACCTGTACACCAATTTATTTATAGCGTTTTCCAAACCAGTATTCCTGAAGGAAATATAGAAATAGCTAGACAAGGAATAGAAGAAGGCAAAAAAATAATAACAGAAGGTTTTCCAGGAATCACAACTTTAGATGATCTTAGGCAAGGAAAAGATAGACTTGCTCATTCTTCAGCATTAATTTTTAAACATGTTTTTAATGATAAAAAAGGTTTTCCATGCTTAATTCCCGGAGCTACAGCTACTCCTATTGGCATGCCAAGAAAATCATACAGAGATTATGCAGAAATTGATTACGATACAAAGGCATTTAGGGAATGACCTTTGTTTTTTGAAAAGATACATTTCTTTCTTGAATTAAGTAAATTACAATAATAGTTAAAAAGCCGCATATTTCTTATTAATTATGATTTCAAGCATCATTAAAGAGGATATAGAAAAAGAGATTATGTCAGAATTTAGTCAATATCTGGAAAGTTTAAATGGCAAAACAATCCTTATAACTGGGGGAAATGGGTTTATTCCAAGCTATCTTGTAGACACTTTTATCATGAACAACAAGCGCCTTAAAAATCCGTCAAAATTAATCATTATAAATAAAAATCCGTCAAATAATTTCTCCAGGCTTTCGCATATATTAAATGATGAAAATGTCAAATTTATTGTCCATGATGTTGGAAAGCCGTTTAATGTGCCGGAAAAAATAGATATTATAATTCATGCAGCTTCAAGAGCGAATCCAACCTCTTTTTTAGCAGATCCAATAGATACTATAGATGCTAATGTTAATGGGGTTAGAACTCTTTTGGAATATGCAAAGGATAATCCAGTTGAAGAGTTTTTATTTTTCAGTACAAATGAAATATATGGAAATCCTCTTCCAGAATTCATTCCCACTCCAGAAACTTATCCAGGTAATGTTGACTGTACTGAAGATAGGGCATGTTATTCTGAATCAAAAAGATTTGCAGAAACATTATGCATGACTTTTTATAGGAAATATAATGTACCTGTTAAAATATTAAGGATTCTTCTTGCTTACGGTCCTGGGATGAGGGATGATGGAAAAGTTATTACCGATTTCTTTAATAAGGCAATAAAAGAAAAAAAGATTTCTTTTAAAGATAAGGGCGATGCCTTGAGGTCTTTTTGTTACATTTCCGATACTGCTAGAGCTATTTTTAAGGTAATGTTTGAAGGAAAATCTGGAGAGGCGTATAATATTGGTAGCGATTTAGAAAATATTCCAATAAAAAGCCTTGCAGCAAAAATAGCGAAAACATTAAATAATAATACCGTTATAGAATTTAACTTAGATGTCTTGCCAAAAAAAATATATGGAGCTAATAACCGGCATCCGGATATAACTAAAATAAGGAATCTTGGATTTAAACCTAAAATTAATATGGAAGAAGGACTGATTCGATTTAAAATGCATAAAGAAGAGGAAAAAAATTTAATCATAGAACATTTAAATGAAAAATCCAAGAGAATAAAAAGAGATATCCTTGATCTAGTTGCAAAACGCGGGGAAGGGCATATAGGGGGGGCATTTTCTATAGCAGATATGGTAATATCCCTGTACGATCTTATTCTAACTAAAGAAGATAAATTTATTTTAAGCAAAGGGCATGCCTGGCTTCCACTTTATTTTTTATTAAAAGAGAGGGGCCTGAATCCAAAGTTATCCGGGCATCCAGAGATAGACAGAGAAAATGGAATTGAATGTACTACAGGAAGTCTCGGACACGGATTGCCAATGGGTGTTGGCATGGCTTTAGCAAAAAAAATTAAGAAGGAGCCAGGAACAATTTACGTGATGATTAGCGATGGAGAATGCCAGGAAGGCACTGTTTGGGAATCATTGCTTTTAGCTTCGCATTACAAGCTTGATAACTTAAAAATAATACTGGATCATAATAATCTTCAGACATTAGGTAAAGTTGAAGATATACTTTCTTTAGAAAATCTTGAGAATAAATTCAAGGCATTTAATTGCGATGTCTTAAATATTAATGGTCATTCCTATTCAGAAATCTTGGAGGCTTTCCAGAGTAAAACATCTGAGAAACCCTTAGTAATAATAGCCAAGACAATTAAAGGCAAGGGAGTAAGTTTTATGGAAAATGCCTCTGGGTGGCATACGATGGTCCCAAATCAAGACGAACTTCAAAAAGCATATGAGGAATTAAAATGAGAAACGAATTTGGAAAAATTATTGCAGAGCTTGCAAAAAAAGATGATAAAATTATATTAGTAGTTGGAGATATAGGTTTCGGCATATTTAACGAATTTATTAAGAATTTTCCAGACAGGTATTTTAATTTTGGAGTTTGCGAGCAAAGCATGGTTAGTGCTGCAGCAGGAATGGCCTTGCAAGGATTAAAGCCATATGTTTATACTATTACACCATTTATTACAGATAGGGCTTTTGAGCAAGTTAAAAATGATATTCATCATCAAAACGTTAATGTAAAACTGGTAGGTTATGCAGATTACCCTAATTTTGGCCCAACCCATGACGAATTTGCTGGAAAAAAAGAAGTTATGCAGTATTTTACAAATATTGTCAGTTATTTTCCAAAAACAATTGAAGATGTTAGACAAGCGGTTTTAGAGTCGTATGAATCCGAAAAACCTGCTTTTATAAGCCTTAAAAAAGCACCAAAAATATCATTGAATGCTCATTACATATGCCTTGGAGAATGTGGGGGCAGTTCAAACAATCCTGGAAACTGCCAAGACTCTAGTTGTTCACTTTACGGAAAACCGCTTGTCTTGTGCAATTGCGAAGATGGGAAGCATATATATAATAAATAAGAATAAGATATTGTCAACTTATCAAGGCATAACCTATCTTTTAATAGATAATCAAAATTAATTTAATTATACAACAATTATAATTGTATTCAGTTTCAGAAATTACGACGATATATTTACTTAATTCATAATATAATGATTAATTCAAATTTTATCAAGTTTATTTCAAATATTATTTATTTCTATATCACTTTAAGTTGACAATACCTAAGAATAATAGATTTTATAAATGGGCTTTTTTTCTGAATTAAGTAAAACTTATTATAATTAAGATGACTAAAAAGAAATTAATTTTTGCTGCATGGACATCTTCAAATACCAGCTATTTTGCACACAATACTTGGTATAAGCCTTTAAAGAGGATTTTTGGAGATTTTATAATTTTTGATCCTCAGCAGCTAATTTACCAGTACGGGCATGAAGAAATGAATAGAATGTTCTTAGATTTGGTGGGAAAAGAAAAGCCAGATTATATCTTTTTTTGGCTGATTTACGACGAATTTTCCGTAGACACTTTTATAAAATTAAGAGAGATTTCGCCAAAGACAAAACTGATTAACTTTTTCGGAGATGATGATACAAGATTTGATATATATTCAAGATATTATTCTTTATTTATAGATTTTCCATTAATGAGCCAGAAAAACTATTTGAATGACTATTATAAAGAAGGAATAAAAAATGTCCATTATTCTTGCGGTGTTAATACGGAGGAATTTAAGCCATTGAAATTGAAGAAAAAATATGATGTAACATTTATCGGCACACCGAATCAAGACAGGGCAGAATATATAAGATTTTTACAGCAGAATGGAGTAAATATAAAGGTTTTTGGCTCAGGATGGGATAAATATCCAGAGTTTAATGAAATTAATGGGGGGAAAGTAAATAATGAAGAGTTACTAAATATAATAAATGAAAGCAAGATAAATATCTCTTTTACTAAGAACTATGTAGACAAGCCACATTTTAAATCAAGAGTTTTTGAAATTTGCGCATGCAACGCTTTTTTATTGACAGAATTTTTTTCCGGATATTACGACTTTTATAAAGAAGGAAAAGAGATCATTACATTTAAGACTAAAGATGAAATGCTAGAAAAAGTTAATTTTTATTTAAAAGATAATAAAAAAAGAGAAAAAATAGCAAAGGCCGGGTATATAAAAACAATTAAGAATTACGACCAATACAAGCATTTTGAAAAATTATTCAGCGAGATATTTTCAAAAGAGAAAGAGCCGTCAAAGAAAATATTGATAGGGAAAGATTATAAAATAGCGAAAATAAAAAAAGAAGAATTGAATGATATTGATTCCATAAAGGAAAAATTAAAGGATTATGATTATATATCCTTTTTTAATAAAGATGCCATATATTCCAAATACTGGGATTTCTTTCATGTATATCCTATTAAAAATACTAAGAAGCCGATCTCAATATGCGATCCTTATTTATACTCAAATTCACTAGGAAAATTTCTTTCTATATATGCCCCATACTCTTTTCAGGTTTTAGACAAGAAGGATTTTTACAAAATACTTGATCCTAGCCAGATAGTTGTAGAAAAAAATTATTTTTTAAAAAATATTAATGAATTCAAATTGCTTTTAGACAGGAAAGAAGTAGATATTATTAATGAAAATAATACATCGTTCATACTAATACCTTTAGTGAGCATTAAAAATATTGAAAATCTAGGACATGAAAAAATGACTAAAGTTTCTCTTCCGACATATGAAGTAAAAATCCATGTTCTTGCACGCCAAAAAAAGCTTTTTTATGACAAGTTTATTTATTTTCTTATATTTAAGTCAATACTAAGTTATCCATTTATCTTAAGATCTCTAATATTAAAAATTTTCTTGAAGAAACAAAAAATTAAAGAATCACTTATTAATCAATTTTAGCTTACGAAAATCAACTAAATCACTTCTATCTATGAAATATTTTTTTATAAACTCGTTTTCTTTTAACTTATTAAAGAATGTTGGCATATTCTGGAAAATTATAGGATAACCTACTAATGGAGGATGGTATCTGCCGTCAGCCATTGTTTGCTCGTGCGTGTATTTAGGAAAGAGAACATTATATTTATTTTTTCTATTAAACTTAGGGATTATTAGCTCTAATGAGCATATTTTATCTGCATAAAAATCAAATTTAAACTCGGGATTATCGGGAACCTTGAAATCATCAATAAATATAACTGCTGAATCTGCTTTTTCACTAATTATCTTTATTTCATCTTCTAATGGCCAGTTATTCAGCCAATGCGCATCTAGAAAGAAAAGAGGCATATTTCCAACCATTTTTTTATCAAATAATATTTTAAGAAAATCTGGAGAATTATCATTAAAAACTTCAACATTTTTATATCTTGCGAGTTTCTTTAATGCTCTCTGGTAATTTTTGCTGCTTATTTCTCCAGTGTATATTGGCTTATCCGGAAACATTTCAGCTATCAGGCTGGTGCTCGCTCCCAAGAATGTTCCAGTTTCTATTATGCTTGAGGCATCTATTTCATTACCAAGAAGCTTAAATGATTTTTGAAGAAATGGATCTCCATGAAGCCTGTGTTTATACGGAAAATACTTCCATAAAAATACACCAATACCAATTTTTGTCCTTCTTAAAATATTTATCTTTTTCAAGTTAGAATACAATTCACTTTTAGTAAATTTCTTATAACTCATCAGGAAAGCAACTCTAACCTTTTTTAACATTAATCTAGATTTATTTCTGCCTTTTTAAAAATTATGGCATTAGTTTTACATAAATTGTAAATATATAAGCTATAAAAAATAAATATCATCAAATTACTAATTAAAATTAGGCAAAGATGTGGCATGATTAATTAAAAGGAGATGTAATAAGAAGAACCTTGGTTCTTTTTATTTTGAAAGTAATGCAATATAAAATTTTTCACATAGAAAAATTTTGCATAATTTGTCATCTGTTTAAACTATTTTAAGTTAACAATATTATAATGAAGTTTTCAAGAAAGATAATTTAAAATTTTCTTTATATAAAATTTTATTCTGCTAATTAAATTATATTTTCCAGGATATTTGCTTAATTTTTGATTGTTGAATTCGTAAAGAGGCAGAACCCCGTGTCTCCAGCTTAATGTTAAACAAGATGAAAAAGGATTAAACCTTGTTACAATCCCTTTTTTATACCAATCACTGCTGAGTTTTGCATCTTCTCCCTGATTCCAGAAAAGAGTTTCATCCCACCTAACTTTTCTCCATATTGATTTTTTTAAAATATACAAGGCCCCGTCTATATATCCATTTTTATCCCAATCCTTATGATCTAACAATCCTATTCTACCAAACATTCCAAATACATTCCCATAAGTAATCCAGTCTCCACATCTTTCTCCCTGATCATTATACACTTTACAGGAAAGCACTTCAAAATAATTCCCGTATTTTTTCATCCCTTTATACCACTCTTTATCTAAAACAATCCTATCATGTAATACCATAAGGTTTTCATATTTTGCATTTTCAACTAGTTTATTTTTCTGCCCAGTTATCCATCCTGTATCATATTTTTTAAAAAAAACATACTTGAAATTTTTTTCATTCCTTTTTATGTATTTTCCACATACAATTATCTCATAATGCGGTATTTTTTGGGCTTTTATTGATTGTATCTGCTTTTCAACCCAATCATTCTTTTTTCCATTGGTAATTATTCCGAAAGTCCATTTTGTTATAGAATCATTTTTCTTAAGAAATGGTTTTGTTTTTTTAATCACAATTGTTTGGTTTTCATTATCATTTTCTATAATTTCTCCTTTATCATACATACACAATTTAACTTCTTCTATTAACTGGTTAAATTTGAGCATTTTATTATCAGTAAGTTTGATAATAATATTCCCATTTACCTTGCAGTAAATTAACATTTCTTTTATTAAAATTCTATAAAATTTTGTAGCATTTATATCATTAATAAACAGAAAGTTAAGGCTTTCTGGCTTTAAATGTTCCCTTAGAGAATATAAATTATTTGGTTCAATATAAATATGCTTTGCATTTTCTACTTCTTTTTCTTGTGATAAGTCTACACCCTTGCCAATTGCGTATTGTTTAATGTCCATATATAAATAATCAAATTAGAAGGTTTTTAATGTTTTGTGTATTATTTGTTAAGGAGATATTAAAATTTATTCTTTTACCTTTCTGGCAATTGCAACAAATGTTTTTTTTAACACAGGGAACAACTTTGCTTTATCAAATTCTCCAAAACGTTCGTCTAAAGAATCAACAAAATGCTCGGTCCCATCTGAAATAAGCATTTTAGCATTACTTGGAACTTTATAACTATCTGTTGGACTATCATATACAAGGGTTAATTCAACAGGATAAATTTCTACAGTGTATAGACTTTCTCTCTTTCCAAATTCTAATATTTCCAAATTATTATCAACTAAATTTTGATAAAGTCTTTGGCATAATATATTTTCACAATCAATTGTTTCACAATCAATATTTTCAGAGAGGATAACTTTTTGAATTTCAAGATGATTGGATAAGGAAAAACTATTTTGGAACCGGTCTAATAACGAACTACAAGCTTGATAACCCACCATAGACAAAGGATCCTTTATATATTCTAAAAAAAATTCTTGAGGCGTTATATTACTGAACAATAGTTTAGGTACCTCCTTAAGTTTATTAGCAATATGTTCCAAATCTTTTCTTTTTACTAGAACTATTCCATCTACAGTAGAAAGCTCATTAAATTTTGGAAAAGGAATTGTTTCTGGTGTAAGATAATCTTTAAAAATATTATCTCCCCTAAATCCTTCATCGTTAATTAATATTATTAAACCAGCTGTTTTTGAGTTCATTGATTGTGGCCTATATAGACTAATAACTCTAGACATTTCCTTACATACCCTGTCTAAGTCCTTAGGAAGATCAAGAAAATTTATTCCAACAACTGCATCAAAATAGCTATCTGGGTAGGGGATGTTATGTGCATCAACTACTTCAATAGTTGTATTATCCCATAGGCCGCTACCTCTTCTCAATCTTACAACCCTAGGATCAACATCAGACTCTTTTATTTGATATCCCTCGCTATTCATTAAACGTGCTAAGATACCTCTTCCAGAGCCCAATTCAAGTATTCTTGATTTCTTAGTTAAACGTTGCTTAAAAATAGATTTTACTAGTTGGTCTAGACTTTTTCTAGAATAAGTTTCTATATATCTCTCTTTATCTGTAGCTTTTTTTTGTATGGCCATTAAATTTACTTAACTGCTTTCTTTTTAAATCTTCTCTTTTGTTACCATTTCATAATAATCTTTAAAAAATATATCTTATAGCACATATTAATTTATAAAGTAATTATTTATAAATATTATTTATGACATCAAAAAAAGTAGAGGTTGCAAAACAAGCTTTATTAACTGGTTCTGTCCATATACTTAACCTTTTTGGTAAGTCTATGGAAGAGATCGGTGCTGAATACAAAGTAAAAGATGGCGATACTCCGAGAACGTTAATTGATACTCACTCTCAATCTGCAATTCTTGAAGAAATAATAAGGCATCAAGAATTTAAAGGAGATAGGTTTAATGCAGAAGAATCTGGTGCTTTTGGTTCAGGAGACAGGGTATGGTATGTTGATCCATATGATGGAACAAGCAATGCTCAAATAATCATGCCAATGTCCACTTCAGGAATAGGTATTGTTGAAGAAAGCAGGTTAGTGGCATCAGTTATGTTGCAACCCTTTGTTCAGGAAAGAAGAATTTATTGGGCTGAAAGAGGAGAAGGTGCGTATAGCGCTCAATTAGAATTGGTTGAAGGCAGGTTAGTAGAGAAAGAAGATACAGTAAAAAGATTGTCTACAGACACTAAATCAGGTAAAGCATCAAATAGGTACGCATGGGTTGATGCCTTATTCAATGCGAAGACAACTGACAGAAAAAATCTTTGGATAAAACAAATGGTTGAAGCAGGTTTAACTCAGAATGTTAGGGAAACAGGTAGTAATATTGATTATTCAATTATGGTCGCTTCTGGCAGAGGCCATTATCAGTTAACAGATGCTGTTGGAGGGTTTTTTGATTTATGCGGGTATAATTTAATAGAAGAAGCTGGCGGCAGAATGGTTAATATTAATGGAGAAGAGCCAAAGCCAGGAGACCAAGTAGCGATAGCTGTTGCAAATCCAAAAGATTTAGATACTGTTCTTAGAATAACTCGGGAATGTTATAAAGATTATAAAGGCTTTAGGTAAATTAATTAATTAATTAATTAAAATGGATCTTGAAGAATTTTTAGCAAAGGAAACTCAAATTCTTGATAAAATGCAGGAAGCATGGAGAAATGTTTCTGAAACAGGACTTGTTTCTAAAGTTCCACAAGATGGAACTATGGCGGGTTATCTTGTCTATTTAACTTTTCAAGAAGATCGTATAAGACCAATAGCAGAGATGTCTAAACGAATTAACAGAACTTTGAACGGCAAATCAATAATTTACCAATTAGAAAATATTCATCAGACCATAGCAGATTATGAAGTTAGAGTAAGAGAAAATATTAAACCCGAAGAATTTTATCCAGATAAGGATATTTTGGGCACATTAGCTTATGCTTCTCTTGAGTCTTGTCCAGCAATGGATCTAACAAGTCCATTTACGATTTTTGGAAACTATATTTATAATTCAGATTCAGTAGTATTAAGACCACAAACTGCAACATGTAATAGAGAAAATTACGGATTAATAGAGTCGTTCGCTGAAAATGCTGCAAAAGAAGGTTTAGATGTTAGAAAAGCATGGGGGAGGCATATAACTGTAAGCAGGTTCACAGAAGATGTTCCCAACCAAGATTTAGGGAATTTTATTAAGTTAATGAAAAATACTTTAGGTTTCCCAAATGTTTCTCCAGATGGAGACCCTGTTTTTGCAAATGCCTTAAATGTAGGTTATTTTACATTAAATAAGCAGGGATTTTCATTATATAGAGAAGCAGAATTTCCTTTAGAGAACTAAATAACTCTTAGTATATAATTTATAATATATTAGGTAACACTACTATTTCTAGCGGATAAAGTAGAGAAGATATTGCAGTAATTAAAAATCTTGAATCATTACAATACTAAATTTCTCATTTAGGATAAATTTAAAATAATATATAGTTGTTTAAATTAGGCTTTTAAAAATTAATGAAACGGTTTTAATTTTTGAACATAAAACTTTTTAAACTTATTAATTCTTTTCTAAATATGAAAAAGTTTCATATAGATAATATGAATCGAGGGTGGTTTATTGGTGATTTTCCTTCAGCCTTTAATACAAAAGATTTTGAAGTTGCCTGCAAAAAATACAAAGCTGGAGATTATGAAGAAAAGCACATGCATAAGATTGCTACAGAGATAACCCTAATTGTAAAAGGCAATGCTTTAATGAACGGAGTAGAACATAAAGAGGGAGATATTATTATAATGGAACCTGGAGAAGCTACAGATTTCAAAGCTTTAACAGAAGTAACTAATTTAGTAGTTAAGATACCAAGCATTACCGATGATAAATATATAGTTACAGATTAAATATAAGGATATAAAGACTTTCTTCTAAGATCATCGAAGAATTAATCAAATACATTTAAAAAGCCAATAACCTCAGAAATAACTATGAGATTATTAAAATATTTAAGAGCAAGACTTCCTTTAAAGAAAGATTTAGATTTGACTCAATACTTAGATCCATTTATGGATAGTCTAAATGAAAATGCAGGATATTTTTTACAATTAGAAGGTCTAAATCATAAAGGATTTAATGATTTTGGTTTAGATTTAATGTTTCAAGATACAACTTTCGCTTTGGCGCTTAGGGGTTCTAACGTTCCAATAATTGTTGAAGGGAGTCCAAATTATGGAGGCAGGGTAGCTTTAATTGGTTTTAATAATATTGGAGATGATTTAAGAATAGAGCAACTTCAAGCAAATTCGAGAGCAAAAGAATTTATTCCAAGGAGGTTTGATAGAATGTTAGTGAATGTTCTTAAGAAGTTTTCTTCAGATAGAGACTTTAAAAGATTAAGAATGCAGGTAGCAAAAGATCATAAAGGGTATTATCATGTACCTCATGGAAGAACTCTTGAAGAATATCAAAAAAGTATGGAGCTTAGATACGATGTAACTGCTAAAAGAAATGGTTTTAGATTTGATGAATCTCTAGGAGATTATGTTTTTGATCTATAATTCTACTCTAATAGATATCTTTTATAAATTTCATTATATTACTGATTAAACTTTTCCAATTCCTCCAATACCCTCTTTATATCAGAGGGATTTTTTATCTGGCATACATTTGCCCCGGATTTATTGGCTGCTTCCATACCAACAGGCGAATCTTCTACAATTAATATCTCGCTTTTGTCAAGTTTCAGCCTTTCTATCGCCTTTAAATACATTTCAGGGTCTGGTTTAGGATTTATCACTTCTTGGTTAGATATAATGAATTGAAAGCCATCTACCCCTCCATGGAGTAAAAGCAATTCAGTGCTTTTTCTAATTGAATTACTGCAAACACAAAAAGGTATCTGCAATTTTTTAATTTCATTTATAACCTCTAAAACCTCGGGAATAGGGTTTATCATTTCTGGGATTAGCTTAAAGGTTATTTCTTGTTTTTCTGCATTTATTTTTTCAATTAAATCAGTATAAAATCCAAGTTTTTCAAGCTTCTTTTTAGTTGGTATGCCGTTTAGGTATTTCATATGATACTCTTCTGTTATTTCTTTATACGGCTTTACAGCCTCAATAAAAGCTTTTTGATGCAATTTTACAGCATCAACCAACACACCATCTAAATCAAATAACACCGCTTTTATCATCTTAACTAAATATTTTTATTATTTATATAATTTACAATATGAATATCTAGTTAAATATTAATGCTGGAAAATTTATGGGGTATTTCCTTATTTTTTAGAAAACTTAGAAACTTATCGACATCTTTTGGAGTCCCTAATCCGTACACAAATCTCGGTCTTGATAATTTTATTGCTTTCCCCCTTCTAATTGCATAATTATAAACCGGAGCCACATAAAACTCTCCATTAGTTTTATCGTTTTCTTCAATCATTTCTTCTGCAGCCCACACAAAATCTCTCCCTTTTGAAAAATAATAAGCTCCAATGTTCGCATTTCTTGATATTTGGACTTTTTCCGCAGTTTCTGTAACTATGCCTTCTTCATCAGTTTTTGCAAAACTCCATTTGGGGTTATTTGCATAGAAAACAGGTATTACTCCATCAATTTTCTCATAGTTCTCGATTACCTTGAAATGAGTATTGCCATCTATGTAATGATCTGAATCAGTTATTAACAGCGGAGTCTCATTATTTATGAATTCTCTTGCAAGCAATACAGTGCATGCAGCGCCTGTTGGAGGGCTATCCTGTATTATTATTTTTATATCATCTCCAAAAATCCTTCTTAATTCTTCGTCTATTCTTGCTTCTTCAACATGCTCTCTTCTTACTATAAATATCAAATTTTCCTCTCCTGTTAAAGGATAAGAGGATAATGCCCACTCAACCATGGTGTGCCCGGCTATATTAATTATTGGTTTTGGCTTTTTATACTCCGGATTTTTGTCAGATTCTGCCAAAAACCTGCTTCCCCTCCCAGCGAGAGGAACAACAATATTCATTTTCATCTCTTTTGCCCTTTTTTATTTATTCTATTAATAGTAATTGCGAGTTTTTATCATTTATAAATATAGTTGTTATTCTGATGTATATATTGCCGAGGATTATCTCTATAAATAAACTTTATAAGTATAATTTAACCTGTAAGAGATCATGGAAATGCGAAAAAAGAGAATTTACCCGTATTTTATTGCCCCAAGGATGCATACTTCTTTGAAGATTATGATTAATCATCCACCAGAAGGATATGAATTAATCTTGCCTAAAAACAAGACAAAAATGAATATTTTGTCATTTAGCCTGAATTCAAAATTAATAAAGATAGTATATCAAAATTTAATAAAAAAATTATTTAATTCAAGAAAACTTTACGAAAAAGCTTATTCTACAAAAATTCCTGAAAACATAGATTTAGTATTTTCAACTGGCGCAGCTCTTGATATTAAAAAGCCGTGGGTTGTTGAGATTCTTGATTCGCCATTTTCTTTAGCTGGTTACGATTACGGATTATTCCTAAAAAATAAGCAAGATATTGAAAAAAAACTATTATCTGAATATTGCAGGAAGATTATAGTAGTTAATGAAGCAAGTTACAAAGTTATGAAGAAATACTTTTCTAAAGCAGTTATGGATAAAACATTATTGATAAGAGCAGCTATAGAATTGCCAGAAAGCAATTCTATTAAAAAAATAGGAAAGAAAAAAGATATTCAGATAATATTTATTGGTTCAATTGCAAATCCTGATGATTTCTTTATTAAAGGGGGTTTAGAAGTTTTGGAGACATTTAAAAGAATATCTGGAGAGTTTAATAATGTGCAGCTAGTAGTCAGATGTAAACTTCCTGAAGATATAAAAATAAAATATAAAAATATAAAAAATATTAATTTTTTAGAAGAACAATTAAGTAATGAAGGATTTACCAAATTAATGGGCAATTCTGATATAATGCTTAATCCTGGACACATCTATGTTTTGATGTCAACGCTAGAAGCTATGAGTTACGGAATACCGGTTATCTTTCTCGATACTTATGGCGTAAGAGATTATATTAAACATATGGGCAACGGTATTTTAGTAAAACCCTCAGAAAATATTACAAGTTATAAGTCTCCTGCTTATCCTTCAAATATAAGGTCAGAAAAATTTATTTCAGAGATTCAAAACATTGATTCAAGAGTTGTAGATGACTTGTATACTGCAGTTAAAAAATTAATTGAAAATCCAAGATTAAGAAGCAGGCTAGGCATAAATGGAAGGAAAATGGTAGAGGCAAAGTTTTCATTGAAAACAAGGAATGCTAAACTGAAAGAAGTATTTGATGAAGCCACAACTTATTAAAATAATTAATGTTAAAAAGTTTAACTTAAACAACTATAAGTCATTTTAAATTTCTCCTAAATGAGAAATTTAGTATGGCATAGATTTCGAAAATATTGCAATACTTTTCCCTGATTTATCAGCTAGAATTAGTTAGTTTTATCTAATCCATTGCACATTATATACAACAAATTACTAATCTTAAAGTGCCATAAAACTAGCCTAATTGTTTTTGCTTATCAGCAATAATTATGAGATCTGGCCTTAATCGTTTTAATATTAATGATACATATTCTAAGGGATTATTGATCCAGAAAGCATTAATATAATCACTATATATTATTCTAAATCCTTCATCAGTCAATATTCTTTTTATCATATCAATGGTAAATGCTTGTGTATGCCCTCTGTAATTTTCGTAATAAACGCACCATCCAGGGTTTCTTAAATATTGGATCCCAGTAGCATTTGGGGTTGTGATTATTATTCTCCCGCCATGTTTAAGCAAACTCTTACAATACTGAATAAATTTGATTGGCGATTTAACATGTTCTATTATCTCTCCTGCAATTAGGGTATCAAATTTTTTATTTATTTTTTTAGGTTTATCTATATTAACCTTAAAATCAGGATTTCCAGTATTATCCAATGTAAAGAAATTTTTCCCAGGATTATTTTCCTTTAAAAGTTTATGTAAATGCCCCTCATTAGATCCTATGTCTAAAACCTCTGACCCATTTATATACGAATTTATATACTTAAATCTTAATAAATCGCTTTTATATCTTTTATCTGCCATTTTATCTAAAGTTTTTATCTAAATATATTTTTCTCATTAATCCATTAATTGTTCCAAAATATCTTACAAATATAAAGATTATCATCCAGGGAATAAGTATCGCAAAATTTTTATTTTCATAGCACTTTTTTATAGAATATATTGGTATTAAAATTGGTGATAATATGAATAATGCCGGCGGCAAAAAATATTTTAGTATTGGGTTAGAAGTTAGTTTATTATCAATTGATGCCCCTATCCATCTGCTTTGTTTGTACACCCCATTTAAGGTTTCAGGGTTTCTGTGATAGCATATTGTTTTTGGAGCAACAACCGGTTTTAGTTTATATTTGAACCAAAAAGTTTGATCGTCTGCATAGCCATATTTTGGGTCAAAACCTCCTAGATTTAAAAATTCATTTTTCCTTGCCGCACGGAATACTTTAACTTTTTTGGCATTTTCCTTTGAAACCCTAATTCTGCCCCAACATTTGCTCCAGATATTTTCAATATTTTTGACAATTTCTTGTTCATGAGTAGTTCCTATCACTTTTTTATTCTTCATAATTGGGTCAACTAGGTTTTTTATATAATCTTTTTCAAACTCCATATCAGAATCAATAAAAACTAAAATTTCCCCTTTAGCTATTTTTGCCCCTATGTTCCTTGAATAGCCAGGACCCCTATGTACTCCATTTATTAGTTTTACTTTACTGAATTTTTTAACAATTTCTCTGGTTTTATCTGTTGACCCGTCATCAACTACTATAATTTCAATATTTTTTAAAGACTGATTACCCAAACTTTTCAAGCAATATTCAATATCGTATTCTTCATTATATGTAGGTATTATTACTGAAACTTTTTTTTTCATATTAAACTGTCTGCTTTCCTGTTAAAAAACCTTTCCAGAATCCATAAAGGTAGTAGGGATGGCTAACAATTGACGCGATTATAAAATACGGAAAAAGTCTGACACTTTTTTTGAAAGGATAGTTAAAAAATTGCGGAAAAATTCCTATAATTGGAGTTGCATTCACAAAGCCAACATACCAGTGAGGCATGTTTGTTTTATGTATTCTGGTTAGGGCTCCGAATCCATTAGAATATTGGTAAGTTTTCATTAACCTTTTTTTGAAAGTTATGGGATGTATATGGAATACTTTACACTCGGGGTGTTTTATTTTTCCTAAATTTTTTAATTTTATATACATATCAAAATCATCTCCAGCTGTTCTGAAATTTTTCTCATCAAAAAATCCTGCCTTTTTGAGGGCAGATTTTCTATACGCACTTCCTTTCCCATCAAGCAATGGAGAAATTACTCCTCTTTCTTTTAAGGTCATCGCTTTTGCAAATGAATCAAATTCTTCCCATAAATCTTCTGGCAAATGCACTTTTGATGTTGTAGCTACAACTTCTTTATTCTTGAACGGCTCAATAAGGATAGATAGCCAATATTTGCCGTCAGGTAGACAATCCTGTATAATCATGACAATTATCGGATATTTTGCTTTCATTATTCCCCAATTCATCTGTTTTGTTATTGCCTCTTTCCTGTCTACAACAATAACTTCTATTTTCCCATTAAATTTCTGATTTTTTATTGTTTTTACAATTTTATCAAGTAGTTCTCTATCAGGATTAAACGCAGGAATTATTACAGATACGTCCATATCTAAGCAATATCCAGTCTATTTATATACTTTTTTAGGGGAAGAAAATATTGATTTTCTCCATATAAATAAGAATTTTTAACCTGCAGTAGTTACATTAAATGACAAAAAGGTATATAAATAAAATATTTTACAATAGACTATGGATAAAAAAGAATTAATAAAAAAGCTTAACTTGGGTTGCGGAAAAGACCTAAAAAGAGGTTATGTTAATCTTGATTCTGTCAAACTGCCAGGAGTAGATATTGTACAAGATTTAAATAAATACCCCTGGAAAATAAAAAGTAATGAATTTGACGAGATTTATTGTGACAATGTCTTAGAGCATCTGGAGACAATTACTAAGCCAATGGAAGAAATATGGAGAATAACTAAGAATAGGGGTAAAATTATTATTAAAGTCCCCAACTATCCAAGTATATGGGCATTTTCAGATCCTACACATAAAAGCGTATTTACTTACACAAGTCTTGATTATTTTAGGCCTAATGATGGCTTGAATTATTATTCAAAAGCCAGATTTTTAATTGCAAAAAAGCGGCTTGAATTTGGGACATACACGAAAATTACAAAGAAGCTACAGAAGATAAATCCAATATCTTATCTAGTTAATCTGAATAAAACAACCCAGAAAATATATTTCTTGTTTTTTTCAAATATTTATCATGCTAGCTCACTTTATTTTGAGCTTATTTGCCTAAAAGAAGGTAGCTGAATTTTAATTATAATATTAAAGTATAGTAATTATTATAAAGCAATATTGGAATTATAAACTAGTAATTAAAAAATGGAGTGTCGATTTTGTAAAAGTTCTTTAGAAAATTTATTTATAGATTTAGGTCACGCTCCACCATCAAATTCTTTCTTAAGTGAGGAAGATCTTGACAAGCCAGAATTATCTTTTCCTTTAAAAGTTTTTTTATGCGACAAATGTTTTTTAGTTCAAATACCAGAATATAAAAACCATAGGGATATTTTTGGCCAGGAGTACGCTTATTTTTCTTCAAGTTCAAAGGGATGGGTAGAGCATGCTAAGAATTATGTTGAAATGATGCTCCAGAGATTTCCTATTAATGAAAGAAAAAAAGTTGTGGAAATAGCTTCAAATGATGGGTATTTGCTTCAGCATTTTCATGCAAGAGGAATTCCTGTTTTAGGTATAGAGCCTTCTACAAATGCTGCAGAAATTGCGCGAACTAAAGACATAAATACAGTTAATCAATTTTTTAACCAAACGCTTGCTGAAACCTTAAAAACAGTTGGTACTAGAGCTGATTTACTTATTGGAAATAATGTTTTAGCCCATGTTCCGGATCTGAATAATTTTGTTTGTGGCATGAAAACTCTCTTAAATGAAGACGGGTTAATTACCATGGAATTCCCACATGTAATGAGAATGATTGAAAATTGCGAATTTGATACAATTTATCACGAACATTTTTCTTATTTTTCTTTTTTAACAATAAATGAGATTTTTGAGCATCACGGGTTTAGCATTTTTGATGTTGAGGAGCTTCCAACTCATGGAGGCTCGCTAAGAATATATGCAAAACACAAAAATGATGACACTCAACAAATATCAGAAAATGTTAACCAGCTATTATCTAAGGAAAAAGACGGGAGAATGGATAGAATAGAATATTATCAAGGTTTTAAAGACAGGGTAGAAGATACTAAATATAAGCTTCTTGAGTTTTTGGTAAGTAGGAAATTAGAAGGAAAGAAAACCTTTGCATATGGTGCTGCAGCTAAATTAAATACTTTATTGAATTTTTGCGGGATAAGGGACGATACGATTCAGGCAGCTGTTGACACCACTCCTTACAAACAAGGAAAATACCTTCCAGGAAGTCATATTAAAGTTCATCAAGAATCTTACCTCGCAAGTGAAAAGCCAGACATCATTCTAATAGGTCCTTGGAATTATAGAGATGAAATTGTTTTAAGATTGAGTTATACCCGCGAATGGGGGGCAAGGTTGTTTACAGCAATCCCCTCTCTTCAAGAACATTAAATTTATTTATTTTAAGATTTAAATAGATTTATTAATATTTGTGTTGACTAATCTATATGAGAATACTAGAGCTTACAAATTTTTCAGCTGGAGCTTGCGGAGTATGGCAAAGAGTTTTTCAGGAAAGCATTGAATTAAAGAAAAAAGGCCATGAAATACTAATTTTAAGCTCGAATTCTGTTAAGGGAACAAAAGAAACTGCCAAAGAACATGAGGTTATTCAAGGATTGGAAATAAAAAGATTTCCATTTAAGAAAATAGGCGGAGAAAGTTTTATGCATTGGCTTGATAAAGAAGCTGAAAAACTAGCTATGGAATTTAAACCTGATATAATAATCGCTCATGCATATAGGCATTTGCATACAACAAAGGCATTAAAAATAAAAAAAGAACTAGCAAAACAAGGCATAAATTGTAAGATTTTTCTTGTAACCCATGCACCATTTGAAAGAGAGAGGAGATTATTGCAGGAAACAGTTGTTTTGTTTTATGATAATATAATTGGAAGGTTTAGTTTAAAAAAATTTGATAAAATTATTGCAATAACCAAATGGGAAATTCCCTATCTTAAAAATCTTGGATTGAGAGAGGAAAATATAATCTATATACCTAACGGTATACCGAATAACTTCTTTGTCCAGAAATCTGTAAAAGAAGAAAATAAAATACTTTATTTGGGAAGAATCTCTCCAATAAAAAATCTGCAAGTTTTAATAAAAGCCATATCTTTAATAAGTGATAAAGAGGCGTTATTAGAATTAGTTGGTCCTGCAGAAGAAGATTATAAGGAATATTTAATTAGTCTTGTAGAAGAGTTAAATATTAAAAATAGAGTTATTTTTTCTAAGCCAATATATGATTTAAAAGAAAAAATAAAGAAACTTGATTCTTGCAATATTTTTATCTTGCCAAGTTTAAGTGAAGGTATGCCCCAATCTCTTATTGAATCAATGGCTAGAAGGAAAATTGTAATAGCCAGTAATAATAAGGGAAATTCCGGCATAATTAAAGATAAGGTTAACGGTTTTTTATTTGAAATAAAAAATGAGAAACAGCTAGCCGAGGTAATAAATTATTGTATGGATAATAAAAACAAGAAAAAACTAGAAAAAATAAAAAAACAAGCCAAATTGTCAGTTTTAAGGTTTAAGTTAAGTAAGATTGTTAATGATCTGGAAAGATTGTTTTAAAAATTTAGGGTATATAATATATAGAAAATAAATTAATACTTAATATGTCTAGCATGAAAATTAGGAAAAGGAATAGTTATATTTCAAAATTATTCTTGAATCTATACTATAATAAATTTCTCATTTTAAGAGAAATTTGGCTTAATCTATAATATGTAATAATGATTTAGATAAAATATTTAGTATTTATTTTAATGTCTGTTTTTTAATTGATTCTCCGGGAAATCTTTCATTTTAATTTCATAATTAGTCGGGTCTTGTAACCCTGCCCAATAAAATCCTTCCTGCCTTAGTCTGCATGATAAACAGGTTCCGCAATGTTTATTGTTTTTACTATTAACTCCAACATAACAGCTATAGGTGTTTCTAAAATCAACGCCAAATTCTTTTCCTAATTGAATAATATCTTCTTTATCTTTATTTATTAAAGGAGCAATTATTCTTATGTTCTTTTTTACAGCTGTTGCTTGTAATTTATTCATAATACTAACAAATTCAGAAGTTGCATCAGGGTAAGCTTCTTTTCCTTCATTTTTAAATCCAGTAAATATATCATATTTTTGTTTGTTTTTTATTAACTTACTTTCAGCAATAGCTAATGCATAAGTTAGAAATATAATATTCCTGCAAGGAACATACCAATTCAAATGCTCTTTCTCAGTATTTTTCAGCTGTTTCCTTGATACTTTATTAGCTTTTTTAGCACTATTTATCAGAGAGGTTGATATTTTATTTAATTCAGGAAGTTTTATTTCAATAAATTTTCCATTTAACTTTTCGGCACATAATTTTGAAGCTCTTTTTTCTTGTTTTAATGTTCTTTGTCCATAATTAAAGAATAAAATATAAATTTTACCATATTTTGCCTTATTCTTAACATAATATGCAGTTACTACACTATCTAATCCTCCAGAACATAAGATTATTGCGTTTTTCATATAATTAAATAGAAGTAGTTTTTATAAAAATATCTAATAACTATATTTACAATAAAGAGTTTATAGATGACTTATACTGGGCGGGCAATTCTCTTAAATCAAAAATCACTTTAAAATCATCAAATTTTATCTCTTTTCCGCATTTACTAAAATATTTACTAAATCTCCCTTTAAATTCTTCAGCAGTTCTTATATCATTCCCATCTTTAGGCATATAGCCTGCACCATATCCTGTAAAAAATACCCCATATTTAAATAATCCATTTGCAAAATTAGCTTCACAAACCGGCCAACCATCCATACCATCAGAAGCCACAATCATAAAATTCGTATCTATAAGTGTTCTTTCCAAAGGACCTGTAGCAGAAATTCTTGCTTTAGACCTTAATTTTTTAGGAATTGGTTTTATTGCCTTTGGTTTATTATATCTTGTAATCTCTAAAGTATGGTATGTAATATTTGTTCCATTTGTTCCAATAAATGTTAAGCTGTAATTTTCTTGTCCGCTTTTTGAAAGAAAATCTTTTTTACCCCAAGAATCCAATATTTTAATCTTAACTCCTTTACTAAGTCTTATGGTTTCATGGCTTTCAGGTTTTTTTAATATAACTTTATTTTTCATAAAAAAATATATCAGATATCACTATTTAAACATATCTCTCTACTAACTTGTAGTGAAGAATTTTCAATAGAATAAACTTTATAAGTTTACTCAAGTTTCAGTATGTATGAAAAAACAAGCTAAAGAACTGAAGAAAGGGGATAAGCTTAAAATCCTTGATAAAGTATGGACAGTTGCAGGTATTGAAATTTCTGCAATTGGCAAACAAGGGTCAAGCAAATGCCGTTTAGAACTCGAGTCTGGAAGTGAAAAAATAGCGATTATTAGGCCAGCAGAATATCCATTTGAGGTTGTTTAAAATGAAAAATAGAAAGATTAGTATCATAATAACTTCTTATAAAGAGCCAAAATCAACAGAAAGAGCTGTCAGAGCTCTTTTATCCCAAAAAATTAAAGAGAAATTTAAAATAATTGTTGTTGACCCATTTCAAGAAGTTGAGGAGCATATTAAAGCGCATATAAAAAACAAAAATGTTGATTTCTTTTTAGATCCTGGAGAGGGGAAGAGTTATGCTTTAAATATGATTTTAGAGGCGATTTATTCAGGAAATAAAGATGATATAATTATTTTTACAGATGGAGATGTTTATGTTTCTGAAAATGCTTTAAATGAAATAATTAATTCATTTAAAGATAAAGAAGTCGGTTGCATTACAGGCCATCCAATTTCAATAGATAGTAGAAATACCAAATATGGTTTATGGAGCTACATTGCCTTTGAAAGAATACATCAAATAAGGAAAAAATTATCAGAAAAAAAAGAATTTTTTGAATGTTCGGGATATTTGTTTGCAATTCGCAATGGCATAATAAAAGAATTTCCCTTAGATGCTTCAGAAGATTCCATCATACCGTATTTATTCTGGAAAAAGAATTACAAGATATCATACCTCCCAAATGTTGAAGTTTATGTGAAAAACCCAGATAACTGGAAAGATTATTTAAATCAAAAAGTAAGAAATATTAAAGGGCATGAAAACCTAAATAAAATTGCTCCGGATATGCCGCGAACAAAATCATTTAAGAATGAGATAAAATACGGAGCTTTATTTGCAATAAGCCAAGCAAAGAGCATTAAAGAATTTTTTTGGATAATCCAGCTTTATTTTGCTAGATTGTATATTTATCTTAAAGCATTTAAAGAATTAAAGAAAAAGAAAGAATACTCTGATGGCTGGAGAGAAACAGAAATAAGCTCGACTAAAACACTGGATTAATCTATATCATATAAATATTTAAAAAGGAAGAAAGAGGATTATTTAATTTATAATGGAAAGACAAAAATCATTAGAAGATGAAATAGGGGTTCTTACTTATAAAGAAGCTGGCTATAAAAAAGAGTTTGATCGGGGGTATTGGACAGGATTTTCTCAAGGATCACTTTCTTTATTGGGTCTTTATGCTCTTGTTCAAGGAGGTATTGAATTAATAAATGATAAATATTATTTAGGAAGCTCTTTGTTATTTTTCGGAGCTTTAACAGGTTTATCCTTACTTTTGAAACATAGAAAGAGGAGATTGGATTAGGAATATAATGAAATTATCTTTTCAATAATATTTGTTGTTGAAAACCCATCTTCAATTTCAAAAATTATATGCTTTCCTCCAAAAGATTCTATAAGATCCTTCTCTTCTTTCACTTTTTCAGGTACAAAGCTTCCACCTTTTACATGCACATTTGGTTTTAATTGCCCAAGAAGTTCTAAAGGAGTCTCATCATTAAATATAATAATATAATCAACAGATTCTAAAGAGGATAACATTTGCGCTCTTTCTATTTCATGAATTATGGGTCTTTTTTCCCCTTTAATCCTTTTAATTGAAGAATCACTATTTAATAAAACAATTAAAATATTTCCTTCTTTTTTAGCTTTTTCAAGAAGATTGACATGGGCATAATGCAATATATCAAAACTGCCATTTGTTGTGACAATTCTTTTATTTTCTTTGCGAAATTCATTAAGTAACTCTTTCATTTCCTCTAAATTTTTAATTTTATTTGGCATTTTTTATTTTAAACATTCTTAGTTCTTCATTTAGCTCTTCAAAAGAAGAAACAATTTTCATGCTTCCAAGAAGTATTGCACTTAGTTGATCAAGGCAGTTTTCAATAGGCTCGTCTGTTTTTAATCCAATGGCAGGTATTTTATTAGCATAGGCATATCCCAATTCCCAGGCAGTTCCAGCGCCAACATGCAAGCCATCAAGAAGAGCAATAACTAAATCAACGTTTTTAAATCCATTAATAATGTCTCCTTGGAATATTTTAGAAACATCATTTATTCCTTTAGCAATTCCAATATCTCTGTGTGGCAGAAATGTATCAAAGCCAAGATCTTTGCACAATTTATCTACTTTTTCTAATTGCTCAAGCTCGTATTTTTCCCATATTTTGCCAGCGATATATACTTTCATGGTAATCTTTATATAAGCATGCTAGTTTTAAACTTTGCTAAAAATGACAATTAAAATATGCATTATTAAACTAGGAGCATTAGGAGATGTAGTCAGAACTACCCCATTGCTTCTGGGAATAAAAGAGAAATATCCTGAATCAGAGATAACATGGATCACAAAATCAAATGCTAAAGAAATTCTCGAGGATAATGAACTAGTGGATAACTTGTTATTTATCCCATGTAAAACAGCTGAAAATTTTGATATTATTTATAACCTAGATATTGAACAAGAAGCAACAAAACTTGCTTTAGAAATCAATGCTGAAAAGAAGTATGGATTTTATGATAATGAAGGATTTCCAACAGCTTTTAATGAAGGGGCAGAATATTATTTAAATACTGTTTTTGATGATGAAATTAAAAAATCAAATAGAAAAACATATCAGCAGATGATGTTTGATATTATGGAAATCACATACAAGCAACAAGAACCATTTATTTCAGTACATAAAAAAAATAAGGAGGAAATGAACGAATTTTTAAGAAAAAATAGCTTGGTTGACAAAAAAATAATTGGGTTTAATATAGGTGCTTCTAAAACCTGGCCATCTAAAGCATGGTCAAAACAGAAAATTATTGAATTTATACCAAGAGCTAAAGAAAAAGGTTATGAGGTTCTGCTTCTTGGTGGAGAAGATGAAGCTCAAGTAATGGATGAGATTTACAATTTTAATATTGGTAAGGAAATTAAAATTTACAAGAGAAATACAGCAAATTCTTTAAAAGATTTCTTTGCAACAATATTTTTTTGCCACGTAATAATTTGCGGAGATACCTTAGCATTGCATGTCGCAACTGCCCTAAAAAAACAAGTTATTGCCCTATTTTTTTGCAATTCTCCTGATGAGATTGAATCTTATGGTCGCGTAAAGAAACTTGTTTCTCCCATACTTTATGACTTTTTCCCAGAAAAATCAGATGAATACAGCGAAGTATTAGTTAATAGTATCTCTGTTGAGGAAGTACTGAAAGCATTAGATGAAATAAAGCAACAAGCATAAAAACCCATAATATAGAAAAGAAAAAGGAGAAAGTAAGAGAGTGGTTTAGAGAAAGGAGCAATCTGTATTTGCTTGTCATACTTGCCTTTGCCTTTTTAATTAGGGGATATTACTTTTTTTTGACAAAATCTCAAGCCCACTGGTGGGATACTCTTGCTTATGGTGCCATTGCAAAAGAATCAGTCTATCATTTATGGACTGGCACGCATTTTATTGTAAGTGAATCAATAATTAGAGCTCCGCTTTTGCCATTTGTGTGGTCTTTGTTTATGAGACTAAATTTATCAGAGGTATGGGTTTTAATATTCTTGGAATATCTGCCATCATTAGCTTCAGTATACTTAGTTTATCTTATTGGAAAAGAGATGTATAACGAAAAAATAGGACTGATATCAGCATTTGTTATGAGTGTTTTGTGGATAAATATTTTTTATACAGCGAGAATTATGACAGATATCCCATCAAGTTTCCTGGTTTTGCTTAGTATTTATTGTTTCTTTAAATCATATGAAAATTTTAATTTAAAATATTTCTCAATATCAATATTCTCCATATCTTTAGCTATTCTTATGAGAAATTCTTCATTTCTCATAGGGGCAACATACATAGTTTTTCTTGTATTAATTAAGAAACATAAATTATTTAAAGAAAAAAATTTTTGGATTGGCGGGATAATTGGGGCTATACCTCTTATTTTCTTCTTTTTAAGCAATTTTTTAACAAAAGGAGATTTTTTTCCAGCCCTAGGATCGTACGCTTCTAGTGCAGCCGCTAAGTCGTCTTACGCTTATTATATAATTGATCAGTTTTTCCCACATTTATTTCCAAGCTTATTTAAAAGCAATTATTCAACAATATTGAACATATTAAAAGGAAATCCATTTTCAATATTTGGGAATATTCTATTAACATTATTTGCCATTGGCTTAATAATTGCTATTTTAGAATTATTTTTAAGCAAAGGGTATATTTTCAAGTTGAAGAGGACAAAATCCCACATTTTTTCTTTATTGCTTTTAATATTATCCCTTGCATTTTTTATATTTTATATAAAAGCTGCTGAAGATAGATATTTGCTTATCATAATTACCTCATTATTGTTTTTTAGTGCAATAGGATTAACATATATTTATGATAAGATTAAAAAATACAATAAAAATATTGCAGTAGTTTTTCTAGTAATAGTGCTGGCTTTATCCGCTTATTCGCAGTATTCTTACGGACATCCGATAATTGAATCAAAAATACCTTCCTATTATAATTTAAAACAAGCATTTGTCTGGGTAAATGAAAACACTCCAGAAAATGCTGTTGTTCTGGGAGACGGAATAGATCCGTATGTCATTTATTATGGCAATAGAAAATTTGAACACTGGAATTTCACAGATATAGAATCTACATTAAAAAATTCAGATTATATAGTTGTGGCTGCTTGGGAACACCAAGGGCAGCAATCCATGGAATTTATTAATGGCAATCTTTCAAATAGATTGTCACTTGAACAGGTATTTTTCTTTGACCAGCAACAAAAACAGGTTTCGGCAATGGTATATAAAATTAAAAAATAATTATTTATGTAATCTATATGCTAATTGAGATTAGTAACTTAAGATGTATAAATAAGGTAAGATTATTGTATTACTTTCAATATTTTTGAATTCATATAACACTAAATTTTTGTATATAAACTATAATGGCTTAGAGAAAATTACTAGTTCTAGCTGATAAATCAGGGAAAAGTATTGCAGTATTTTCAAAATTTTGAATCATTACAATGCTAAATTTCCCATTTAGGAGAAATTTAAAATGGTTTATAGCTGTTTAAATTAAACTCATTAACATTAATGAAGTGATTTTAACTTCATCTTGAGAAAAATTTACTATGATTTATTATTTGTTTAAATTATTTTTGGATTAATGTTTAATAGGGTAACTCACTTTTTCTCGCTAGTATTATTATTTCATTCCCATTTTGGTGATGCTTGCTATATTCTTTATCTCTTAGGTTATTAAATACCTTCAAATTAATTATCCTTCCAGTTAAATATTTTATTAATAAATGTGTATAGAGATCCATTAATTCCCATAATTTCCCTCCAGAAAATAATTTTTCAATTTTAAACTCATTACTTTTAAGAATATTTGATATCATTGAAATTGAATAATGCCTCTCATGCTGAGCATATCTTATAGGATTAAGAAAACTTAGCCAAGTATCATTTGGAACAGAGATAACTAGTCTCCCATTTTTCTTTAATATTCTATATATCTCATTTAGAACCCCTTTATGATCTTTAATATGCTCCAAAACATCTAAAATAATAACCTGATCGAATTCATTATTTTTAAAAGGGATATTTCTAGCATCAAAGATAACTTTATTTTTGGCGGTATTTTTATAACCAATATTTTTCTTATCAATATCAGAAGAAACTAGCCCATTATATCCTCTTAATAAACTATTTTCAATCCAAAGGATTTCTCCAGCGCCTATATTAAGCGTTTTCAATTTTGGGTTTTTATCGATAAATTCAGCACATATCCTTTCTCTCCCAAAGTATAATTTATCTGACATTTTGCATTTTTTATAATTTAGATGAAATGACCCCGTAGATTATTGAATATGTAGACACTAAATTCAACAAAGGTTCGTTTAGAAAGCAGAAATCTTTGTTTTTAATACTTTTATATATTCCATTTATCACAGGAAATATTAAAATATGGGTATATATAAGCCATAAACCTATTTTTGGCCAGTCTTTTTTCCAGTTAATCCATCTGAACTTTCTTTCATTGATATTTGGATAATATGTTCTTCTTAAATTTCTTATCCTTTTTCTCCATAATTCTTTTAATGATCTTAAAATAAGGTGTTCAACTCCAGTGTCTGGCACAAATGCAAAATGCCTGTAACCCATTTCTATCAATACTGCGGGAATTTCATTATCAATTAACTGTTTTTTATTTTTTATATAATCTGAAATAAGATATTTTCTATAAATCATAAGTCCTTGGGGAGGGATATGATTAATATCACAGTAACATAACAAATACCCTTCCTTTTTTTCTTTAACTATATTGTTAATGCCGATTGTAAAAAACCTAAATATTGGATCTCTTTGAAACTCATCATATGAAAGTGTCCTGGTTAATGGCGGATGAGATTTATTAACTGTAAACTTCACAAAATTTCCTGCTATTTTTTTATTATCTTCAAATGGAAATAACATTTTTTTAATAAATCTTTTATCATTGAGTCTCATGTCAGCATCGAGATACATAAAAAACTCTCCATTAGAATTATCAAACCCAATTTTCTTGCTCACTTCAGCATCCTTTATTTTATTCATCAGTACTTTTACATTTATGAATTTAGAGAAGTCTTTAGCAATTTTTATAGTATTATCACTCGAGTAATTGTCAATTATAATAACCTCTATAAGTTTTTTTGGATAATCTTGTATCGATATTGATTCTAGACATTTTCCAATATCTTTTTCTTCATTGTAAGTTGGTATGGCAATGCTTAACAAGCCCTTTTTTATTTTCATTTAAAGTTTATTTCATTAAATTTTCTTTTTCCTTTTATAAAATAATCTAGCGCAATGCTTTCTTTAGCCATTAATTTGCTCATTTCTTCATCATGAACTTTTCTTTCTAATTGTATCTTATTTCTTTTTTTGTTAGTTTTCATAATATAAATGAAAGGAAGATTAATGCAAGTTTTAAGTAAAGAGATGGTTTTTACAGGAAAAAATCTTATTGAGGAGATAATCTCAAGAATAATCCTTAATGGAAGTATTTTAATCAGGCTTAAAGCAGAATAATTTTTTAAAAGTAGCAATATATGATTTCTTATTATAAGGTATTCTTTTTTGAAATTTATTTTTTCTTTTCTTACACTATAGCTCCCTACATGGTAGATTTCTGATGTTGGGCAGTACCATATTTCCTTTCCGTAAATATTGGCCCTCCAGCAGAAGTCCAGTTCTTCTGCATACATGAAAAAATCTTCATCAAATCCCCCTGTTTTTATAAAGAAGTCTCTATTGACAAAAAAACAAACCCCACATGCCCAAAATATTCTTTTTTCATCATTATACTGCCCTATATCTCTTTCTACACTGTCAAAAATTCTGCCCCGGCAGAATGGATAGCCATATTTATCTATAAATCCCCCGGCAGCTCCGGCATATTCAAACATTTCTTTTTGGCAATAAGATTTTATTTTTGGCTGGCAAACCACGCAATTTTTATGTTTTTTAATTGTCTCTAGCATTTCATTGAGCCAATCTTTTTTGACTTCTGTATCATTGTTCAAAAAAACAATA
This sequence comes from Candidatus Pacearchaeota archaeon, assembly GCA_016186425.1. Taxonomy (GTDB): domain Archaea; phylum Nanobdellota; class Nanobdellia; order Pacearchaeales; family GW2011-AR1; genus JACPLR01. The sequence continues at coordinate 31,107 of JACPLR010000013.1, forward strand.
TAATCAGCATTTGATTTACTTGCAAGAAAATTACATGCCTCTGCAAAACCAATTGTTTTTTCCGTCCTATATATTTCTATATCTGGAAATTTTTCTTTTATTATTTCTTCGCTTTTATCACTTGAATTATTTAGGAGGATTCTTACTTTTATTTCACTATTTTTTTTATTTATGCTTCTAGTATTTTTATAAATTGAGTTTAAACAATTATAAATAACTTTTTCTCCATTTAAATGAATTATCAAGATATCTATCGTCATTTTATCTTATTGATTTATTTTTTTTGTTTTGTAATTTTTTCAAAAATTATTTATATAATTTTGGAAACCTTTAAAACCGATAGGTTTTTTGCTTGCCTTTTTAAAGGTTTATTCTTAAAAGGTTCATTAGTGATGAAATTTAATTTTTTCAGGCATTTTATCATAAAACCTGACAATAAAGTTAAATAGGGAATGGACAAGCCTAAGTCTTATAACTGCTGCAGCCATTTGTAGAGGAACTTTTGAAGATACTTTTGATCCCTCTTTATCATACCATAGGGTTGGATGCTCTTTTATTTGGAATCCCTTTTTCCTGCATAGATAAAGAAGATTGACATCAAAGGCCCATTTTATACTTTTAACCTTACTCGCAACTTCTTCTATTACATGTTTTCTGAATACTTTAGCCCCACATTGAGTATCTCTGTAAGGAAAGAAAAAAAGGCTTCTTACAAGGTAGTTAAACCCGATGCTTCTTATGTATTTGCCAAAAGTCCTTTTAGTTTTGGAATTTTCTAGCCACCTGCTGGCAATTAATCCGTCATAATTTCTTATATTTTTATAAAGATCATAAAAAGCTACTTGAGGAGTTGACATGTCAGCATCAACAAATCCTATAAAATCTCCATTCGCTACTTTAAAACCCTCTAAAACAGCATAACCCTTGCCACCATCTTTTAAATCAAGGTATTTTATCTCTTTAAATCTTCTAGAATACTTCTTTAATATGCTAATAGTGTTGTCTCTCGAGGCATTATTTACTACAATAATCTCGTATTCTACTTTTTCTTGCTTCTTTTTTTCAGAGAAGAAATTAGCATAAGCTTCTAAAGTTGGGCCAATTCTTTTTTCCTCATTATGCGCAGGGATTATTATGCTTAGCATATTTAGACTCAGAAATACCATTTTAAAGGCTTTTATATAGTATATTTATTATGTCCAAAGCACATAAATCAACCCTTTTTTCTGATTATCACAAGGCTGCCTAAAAACAATAAAGCCGTGGATATAAGCATCCCGATAGATAAATTCAATAAACTGCCCCGCATAAAAAATAGCAAAATTGCTTGTATTAAAATAAACGTCAACATATAGTGCGTTGGAATTTTCTTATTTATAGACAAACCATAAATAAGCACAAGATTGGAGAGGGAGATAAAAGAGAAGGCAATGCCAATATTAAGCAAAATATTGCTTGCATACAAATATTGCTCCCCAAAGAGAAGTGAGATGATTGTTTCTGGAAATAATGCCAGGGCGAGCAAAGATATTATACAAATTCCGGAAACAATAATAAGCGATTTATAGAATATTGATTTAGTTTTCTTTCCATCGCCATTTCCCTCGAATTCTTCAGAGCTTAGAGGAAACATTGCTTTGCTTATTGATAAAGTTCCGAAAAATATCATTTTTCCTATAAGGTTCGCAACCGCGTACTGCCCTGCAATTTCTGGAGGGAAGAATTTTTTTGCAATAATCACATCAACACTCTGCATAAGAAGAATTGCAAGCAGGACAAATAATACAGGCCAGCTATACTTATAAATTCCATGAAAGTCCGAATATTCCTTATTTTTATTTAAAATAGTTTTTAAAGGCACCAGTGAAAAAACAAGCGCAATTAGGCTTCCGAGAATTATACTCAAAACTGCTCCATACACCTTAAGGCCTAAAAAGACAAACCCTATGGCTAAAATAACTTTTATTGATGAATCAATAACCATATTAGTGCCGAGAGCTTTAAATTTTTTTAATCCCTGCATTAAGCCCCTTGTTACAGGTATTGTAAAAAACATAAAAAGCATTAATCCGGAAAGTGTAACAAGCCAGAAAGAAATATCTAAAGTATATGAGAAAACAAAAAATATCGGCAGAAAAATTAAAAATAAGATCGTAGCTGCAATGAACCCCCTCTTAAGGGATTTAATCAGCAATAATTTTATTTTTCCATACTCATTTTTAACTTTTAGTTTTGAGGTGTATTTTGAAATAATAGTTTGTATGCTGTCAGCTGGCACAGCCATAAAATAAAACAAAGCCATTATTACTGCAAATACTCCATACTCTGCCGGCCCGAGCATCCTTGCCATCAAGAACTGAAAAATAAAGTTAAGAAAATTAAATATACTAAATGTAACAAATAATATGATGCTACCTTTTACTAACTCGCTAGAGGTTATTTTTTTAATCATATTAAGTTATTATTAAAATAAATCCAAGCATAATTACTATAATTTGGATGGCATATAATAATAAAACAACCTCCCACTCATATGCTTTTCCGCTTTTTTTTGTTTTTTCCAGAATTCTTATTGCCAAATGCTCTAAACCATAAATTTTATCATATTTATTTTTTATAGAACCATCTTTTTGCGCAACTCCAAAAGACTCTTTCTTTAATTTTCCTCTTAATTTTAATCCAACTTCCAAAATATATGGAATGAAAATAAAAATGGCAAATAACTCATAATTTCCAAGTATTGCCATTATTGCAATTAAAGCTCCGACAGAATATGTCATTACATCCCCCGGAAATACTTTTGCAGGATATTTATTATAATATAAAAAAGCTATTAAAGAAGCAATCATGCATAATGCAATTAAGCTTAGCCATGTTGTGCCCGTTGCAGCAGAGATAATTGCTAAAGCAGCCAATAGAAGAATTCCTTGGCCAGCTTCTAATCCGTTATATCCTGCTAGAGTATTAAAACTGAATGAAGCTCCGATAATTCCTATAGGAATTAATATTAACGGGTAGATAAGCCCGATGCTTATTTTTCCGACAAATGGCAAATAAATTGTAGGCGTTCCAGCATTAACAACTATTAGTGGTATAGAAGCAAACAATACAAGCCATATTCTTGTTTTCTTGCCAAGCCCTATTTTCCATCCGAGAATATCATCAATCATGCCTATAAATGAAACAAGCAAAATTGTGCTTAAAAGCGAGAATATTTCAATTAAATTATCTGATGATTTAAAATAAAAAGTTTTGATTGCAACATATATTAAAACTCCGAGGATAAATCCAAATATAACTGTAATTCCCCCAGCTTCAGCCACAATTTCTTTAGAGGATTTATTTACATCCTTTCCAACTAATCCGGCGTTTTTTGCTCTTTTTATCCATGCCGGAATTATTAAAAAAGTTGCCAAAAAAGATACCAAAATTGATGACATCAGCAATATTTCTACCATAATTCTACATGTTTCGTGGTTTTAAAAAACTTCTTAAAACAAGTTTTTTAGAATATTAAGATAAATGAAAAAAGAAATAAAGAAAAATAAAAAAATAACTAATAGGTTCTATACACATTACCTGTAGGATTACGATAGCAAGGAGAACTACTTAATGCAGGTTCTGTTAGTTCACAAGTAAATGTAAGAGGACTTACAAGAGGGTTAACTTTACAAAAAACAGTACGTGCATTAGAAGTATAGAAACATATTCCCTCTGTTTTAATTGCTGTAGCACGAACGCTATTATTTATTTCTATAGTGTCTTTATTAATCATATTTGCGTAACCTGATATAGTACTTGGAACTAATAGATTGTCTCTTGACTTTATTCTTGAAATCTCTAAATCTCCATTAATTTTCACACCCTTTGGAGCTCCAGAATTAATTTCTAAATAATCTGTACCAGAATCTATAATTTTAGATCTAAAGAGCTCTAATGCAGTTGGTCCATCTTTATCTCCAATAAAACAGAAAGTTCCAGTACTGGTATCGGCCTAAACTAACTCCCCCAATGCCCATCACAATATAACCTAACAGAATTATATTCAAGATAGCCAGAATAATAAAACCCCATAGCAGCCACTTGTTATTATTTGCCATAATTATTTTTGTCATCACACCCCCTTTCAATCATTATTAAATGTAAATTCCAATTAGGAATTTTAGAATTTAATGGAATGATATATATATATCTTTTGGTTTATTTTTCTTAAGATTTTACAAGCGATTAACAATTGTTAAGGGGAATATAATAACAGAATAATATTAAAAATAAATAAAAGTTGATTAAAAAACTAGTTAGGTTTTTTTGATATTTCAAGAATGTTTTTGAATCAATTCAATAAATAAATTTTCATTTTAGAAAATTTATGCCTGATTTAACATTGTTCCATAATATTGGATGTATTATATATTATATTTTGGTATCTAATTTATAGAATATGCCTTATAATTGATTAGGTAAAACCACTAGTTCTAGCTGATAAAGCATGAAAAAATAGGATTATATTCAAAAATTATTCTTGAATCCTTACAATACTAAATTTCTTTTTAAGGAGAGTTCATAAAGAGAACCTTGGTTCTTTTTATTATTTAAAATAATCTATAATTGTTTAAATTAAGCTTTTAAACATTAATGAAGTGATTTTAATTTGTCTTTATTATTTAATTCAATAACAAAAGAAAAATTTATCTCGGCTTTCTTACCGCGTCATTAGGGAAGTTTGTTTCAAGGTATGACTGATTAATTTTTACATTTGGAGGATAATTTATCTCCCATATCTTAATCGGCGCTAAAAACTGGCCTTGATAATATGCAAAATCATTTACTGGAAACCCTTGCCTTCTTAAATCAGCAGTTATAAAGCTTGGCTCATTATGAACCAGCTTGAAATTTCCTTCTTCCCCGAATAAATATTTTCTCACAAGAAGCGAATTTACAGTTCTTTTGCTCAGGTAAATTCCAGCCCCATAATCTAATTTCTGTGGAGGATTTATAACCTCAACTAAAAAGAAACCTGCTTCTATTCCAGATTTAAAATCATGTAATTTATTGTTATAATATAAATATCTCATTGGAACCTGTGTTTGCTGCCCGTTATTCTGGACAATAATCGCTTTTGGCTGCAAAAACTCTTTTGAGTTATTATTTGATATTTCTTCAATTATTATTGCCCCAATGCCGGAACTTTCCGCTAAAAATCTTATTTCAGTGTTATTATCTTTCCATATTATATCTTCATCTAATCCACTTCCTCCAACATAGGCATACAGCGTTCCTTGAGAAGTTTCTTTTGTAGATCTCGGATCTAATGAAAACGTAGGCATATAACTAAATCTGTCATAATTTTCATCAGCTCCAATACTGCTGAATGCGGAATATTTTCCAATATCTGTAGAGTCTATTAGTAAATGTGTTGCATTATGTGTATAAAGAAAATTTAAAGCAGTGGCATCATCAGGTGTTGTCAGAACATATCTTCCCATTAAATGATCCCAGTAGGTATATAAGTTACCTCCGTCTAATACAGTTGCTCTTCTGCCAATGCTTTGCAGCCAGTATCCGTAATCCCACCAATGGGCAAATACTGCATTTTCTTGAGTATTATCTCTAACCCAAGCCATTGCTTTTTGCCACTGCCACTGATATATTCCAGGATAAAATCCATTTGCCTGAGCCATACTTTCTTTATAAAAAGCATTAGCCGTATACATTGACAAAAGAATAATAATTATTACTAAAATCCAAAGAACATTTTTTATAACCTTATCTTTATATTGGCTAGCAATAAAAAACATGGAAACAATAAAATAGCCCGCTAAAATGCTTGCTGGAGGGACAACAACCATTACAAATCTTACCCCGCTTCTTGCAGCAAGAATAGAGACAAAAAATAATGTAAAAACAATTATATATCCAAAATCTATTTTTAATGGATCTTTTTTATTTTCCTTATTATATTTGTATAGTATGTAAATTGAGCTTCCAATGAAGATAGCCATTCCGCCAAAATAAATCATTAAACTAGTTGAGCTAAGGCCGTTTAACTGGCTATTTGGAGCATATTTGCTGAATATTAATCCAATCATAGCAAAAGTATAAGTCGCTGTCAAAAGTATTTTATCTTTTTTCTCAAATTTTTTATTTATGTTATAGAAAAGAATAATTGAACCTATAAAAAATAAAGAGAAAAATAATGGTGGAGTATTTATATTTTGACCAAATAAAGAAAAGCCGTTTGGGCCAAAACTTCCCTTCCACTCTTCTATGTAAGAAGGCTGCTTGTTTTCAGCAACAGTCATTGAGAACCGGTCTATTGCAAGAGGGCGTATAAAAGAATCCATTAAGTTATCTAATTTGCTAGGGATAAATTTGACCCCAAGAATTGGGAGAGATGCAAGTATAAGAATAACAAAAACAAATATAATTGATATAATCTCGCCAGAAATATGATACTTTTCATTTAATATCTTGCAGGCTTTAATATTTTTTATTTTCGGGTAGGCAAATAAGTGAAATAAAATGAAAAACAACGAGGCAAATACAGGTATTGTAAATGTAGAAGTTAAAAAATTTATTATATGTGTTTGCGCTGAAAATTGCGGGCTAAAAATTATTGTTGAGACCAAAAAAATAAAAATCCATATTGAGTAAGCTAACAACTCTCTTTTTCTGATATTTCCTAAAGCAAATGCTACGAATACTGACAATCCCATTATGAGATAAACAAATGTCGCACCTCCCCAAGTGTAAGATAAGGCAACTGTAGCCAATCCAGCAAGTAGACTATAAATTACTAAGGATTTATAATTTTTTGATTTAAAAGAGCATATAAAGAAATAAAAAGATAAAAAGATAAATAAAAATCCAGCAGACTCTTTTTCAGGTATTCCAGCAATTGTTCTAGGCAGTATAGAAGGTATAATTGCGAGGAATAAAGTGGAGATTAATGCAATCATGTTTGGAATATTTTTATTCTCAAAATTATCATAGAAAATTTTTCTTACAAGGAAGAAGAAAGCAATACAAGTTAGCGCAAACATGAATACTGGAAAAATTATGGCTGAATATGTTATACTAGGTTCGTTTGAAAATATTGAAAATCCCTTATGGAACCAGGCAATTAAATAAGATAGAAATTTTTTTTCTAACCCTGTATCATGCCCGAGTGGCACATACCTCATTTTATCTATCATGAATAATTTTCCATGCTCTACAATATACTCTGCCCACCTTAAGAATAAAAATGGATCTAAATCAGGCCCAAGTGTCCAAGTGCCTGTTGATATATCTTTCAATCTTGGAATATTTCTTGTTCTTATATAAACCGAAATGTAAACAATTGCTGCAAGAATAATATAATAAATCCATTCCTTGCCCTTGAGCAATTTAGCAATTTTATCCTTTCTTATTTCAATTACTTCATCTACTTTTTTTTCTTCACTTTCGGAATTTTCATTTTCTTCCATATAAAAAGCACCTACAGTTCTTCTTATGACATCTCCCTTTTAGTTGCTTTCTTCCAAAAGATCTTGAGCTGTCTGTTCTCTTAAAACAGATTCTCTCTCCCCACAATTTGGACACGATCTTGGAAGCTTATTGCTTTCAAGTTGCATGTTAAACTGATAGTTGCATCTTTTGCATCTAAAATTTGTCATTTTTATTCTTTTTTATTTAATTTTATCACCTTTTGTTATTAAAAGGTTCATTATTGATGGCAGGTAAAGTTCAAAGACGTTTTTAAATATTGTTACAAGTCATTTATTCTATAATATAGATAATACGATTAAATGAGTGGCTTTATAGTGTAAATTAGGTAAAGATATAGTAGTGATTCAAGAATATTTTTAAAATAATTTCGGAGTAATAAATACCTCCATTAATGCAGCCAGTAAAATTATAATTATTGCGCATATAATTAACAATAAAGAATCATGAAGTATATTCCAGAATTTATCTGTTCTGAATTCTTTTTTAATAATTGCAATTCCAATTATCCCTCCTGCAAGCGTGCCTATAAAATAAGCAGCTATTTCAGGCAGGCCGTGAATCATGTATCTCGCCAAGCTCATGGGAAGGCTTGACAGGGTTGATTTTGAGAATATTGCCATAGCTGCCGCGATAACGCTTGCATTCCAGGCAAGTATAAAAATACCTCCTGCCCCAAAAATAATAGAAAAGATAATTGTAAAAATCAGGACATAAAGGTTATTTGTAAAAATTCCACCAAGTAGTTCAGTACTGGTTACTAATCCTGTAGCTCTTTTGTCTTTAACTCCGTATTGCGCTGCACATCCATCGTAATTATTTGGATTGTTTATTGCACAGTATGTTTCTATCTGGGCTTTATAATTATCAGTAGAACCAAGAATAATGTATAATGATGAAAAAGCAACTATAAATCCAAGGAACAGCCATAAAAATGCGTGAATTGCCTTTCCATGTTCTTTTAAAAGCCGGAAAGTGCTATCTATTTCAGCATCTTTTGACTCTTCCAGTTTAATTGTGTAGTATACAAATGGCATAGAGAACATTACTGCAAAAGTTACAATCAAAATTCCGGCATATTTTGCAAGAACAACATCTCCTGAAAAAATCCAGTTTACAAGGAGTACTGATAGGGCTGCATAAAAAAATCCAACAAAAAATAGTTCCCATGGTCTTCTTTCAGACCTTCTCGGGTTTAATATCATCTCTAGCATGTTTAATGTAAAATTCCAATGTATTTAAAGATTTTTACACGTAAAAATCTTTGATATAAAAAATTAAAAAGAAGAAGAAAAATAAATTAAATAATTCTAAAAAATTCTGACACAAATGAATGCTCCATCATTATTAGGGTTACATAACCATCTATACCCATTCAGAGAGGTTAAAATAACTCCATTTGCCGTATAATTTGCTATTTTTAATTTATTATCTTTTATTTCTGAGACAGTTAATGTACTAGCACTAATACTTGCCGCATTACGATCTGTCCCTTTAATACTACTGTAAGTCATAAGGCTTGGATAAATTGTTACAGATTCAATAGGCAGATTAATTCCAGATCTTGAACTCTTCAGGAAGCTAAAATCATTAATACTCTTCCCAGACATATTTAAATCTCCATTAATTTTTACACCTTTAGGTGCTCCAGAATTAATTTCTAAATAATCTGTACCAGAATCTATAATTTTAGATCTAAAGAGCTCTAATGCAGTTGGTCCATCTTTATCTCCAATAAAACAGAAAGTTCCAGTACTGGTATCGGTACAATATGAAGCAGGTCCACTCGGGCTCAAACCAACA
>JACPLR010000006.1 GCA_016186425.1 Candidatus Pacearchaeota archaeon
AAGATTTAAGCACTTGTTCATCTAGAATGGTATTTCCATCTGCATCTTTTGGAGGATTTGCAAAAACTCCTTCTGATGTTCTAACTATTCTTCCAAGCTGCAACCATCTTGGATCAAGAATTTGCTTTTTAGCCATATCTCTAAATTTATAAGCAGCTGCTGAAATAGATTCTGAAGTAGTTGGTTCTCTAAATGAAACTTCGGGATATTGTTCAGAGTTAAAGTATCTTTTCTGCATTTCACTTAAATTATCTAAATAAGAATTAGGTCCAAAAGCAGGATAGCTAACAATTAAATCTCCGCCTTTATGGGGAAGCATAAACAAATCTCTCGCAGGTAATGAAGGCTTTGCTTTAATTATTCCGTATTTAAGTTCTGTTTGTGTTGCTGTTTCCATATATTTTCTAGAAAAGCTTTCTTTTTAAATCTTTTGGTATATATTAATTAATAAGTAGTAACAATAATTTTATTTTAATAATATTAATTAGAGTTATGTAAAAACACTTTTAAACAACAATCCCTTAAATAAGTTATGAATGAAATACTAGGTTTTGTCATACTTGCATTGGCTGTTCCAGCAGGATATATTTTAAAGCATTATACAAAAGAAGAGCTGAAACCTGGAAAGAAGTATTTTTTAGCATTATGGGCAACATGCTTAACACTGGCTTTTATTTTCTTATTTATCCCTTTAGAAGAAGTTGCTAAGAAAACAACTATTTTTAGCTTATTATTCGTTTCTGTTGTTAGTTATATTTCTTGGAAATAATTTATCAAGCCTGTTTTTATGTTAAAAGCTTAATATTTTAATTTAAACAACCATTAACTTAATTTATATTAGGTTAAATTTTTCTTAAATGAAAAATTTTATATTATACATATTTCAGAAAAATATTTTGAAAATATTACAATAATTTTACCTTATTTTTACATTATAACTGCTATGGCCTTAATTAATTCTTCAGTCAATGTTTTTATATTCACTATAAAAAGAACCCAAGGTTCTCTTTATGAACTCTTCTTTTAATAGCATAAAAAGTATAGAAAAGCTTTTAATATAGTTCTAAAGTATAAATTAACTAGTAAAATGAAAATACAAGGCCTTTATTGTGAAACTGTTGAATTGGAAGATACTGATTCTGTTGCAATTGGTCCAAGAAATTATTTATACATAAGAGATAATGGAATCTATTATAAGTCTGTTAACCCGGTTGATCCATTAAATATAACAAGAGAAGTAGTTGTGAATTCTGCTGGAATAGCTTCAAATTGGGATGATGAAGAAAGAAAGTTAGAGTGGAGATATTATAAAGATGCCTTACAAAAATAACAAATTATTAGCTGAGAAATACAGGCAGTTGAAAGGCCCGGAAACTGATTCTTACCGCAGATATAATACCGAATATATCAGTTGTTTAAAAAGAGCAGTAATAATTGAAGAAGCGCCTATTGATATAATAAAATTTTATAAAGATAAAAAAACTTTAGAGAACTTGGGTATTGAAGGTATAGGAAGATTTACGAGATTTGATTTAATTTATATAATCAAAGAACTTGAAAAAAAGGATGAAAAGGAATCAAGAAAAAACAGAAGAGGTGCAAATGAAAAAAGAGGTAAAACAACTAAAAGAGCTTGAGAAAATAGCTAAGAAAAAACGTGGTGAAAGAAAAGAATTAAGGCTTGCTGCAGAGCAATGGGACAAGCCTTGGAAAACACTTATTGCCACAATTCTTTCAGCAAGAAGCTTAGATGAAACAACTATAAAATATGCTGAAATTCTATTTAAAAAATATCCTAATGTAAAAGCTTTGGCAAATGCAAAATTAAAAGATGTTGAAAAAATAATAAGGCCAATAAACTTCTACAAAAATAAATCAAGAATGATAATTTCTTGCTGTAAAATTCTTGATAATGAATATAATGGCAAGCCTCCTCTAAATTTTGAAAAACTTATAGAACTGCCTGGAGTTGGAAGAAAAACAGCAAATGTTTTTTTAAGTGAGCAAGGACATGATACAATAGGAATTGATACTCACGTTTTTTTCATTACGCATTATTTAGGTTGGACTAAGAGCAAGAAAAACGAAGAAATCGAAAATGATTTAAAGAAAATATTTCCGAAAATTTATTGGAAAAAAATAAATCCTGTTTTAGTAAGGTTTGGCAAGATGCATACAAGCAGGAAAGAAAAGAGGAAGGTTTTAGATGAGGTTAAGAGGATAAAATAATATCATATATATTCATTTATAATAATCTTTAAAATAATAAAAAATAATTATTTATAATGCCAAAAGAAAGAGATACTCAAAGAAGATATGTTTCTGTTTTAAGTAAGATTTTAAAAGAATGTGAAAAATATCCTGTTGAAATTTTTGATAATGGTAGAGATCCTCTTACAATATTTAGTGCTACCCCTATACAAGATGAATGTGCTTTTTTGTATTTAGTTAAAATTGGTGATAAAATTGGATATGGGCTTCAAGGCAGTTATTTTAGCCAAGATGAAAGTTCAAGAGTTCCTGCTAGATTAACAGATGTTGCAAGAAATCTTAAGAGTTTACATGTCTCTCCTGAAAATATTGCATTATATTTTAAAGAAGCAATTATCAAGCCCTTAGGTGAATATTTAGCTAGAAAAAAATTAGCTAATTTAGAAGAGGAATTGTTAAAGAAATAAGTTCCACTTTAAATAACATATAATTCATGCCAAATTTTCCTAAACGGAAAATTTCTTATTGTAGTGATTCAAGAATATTTTTAAAATATGCAATAACTTTGCCTAATTTATTCGCTTGAGCTACTTACCTCTTTTTTATTTATTGATATTAATATTTATATATTCTGCATATTTACATTCTGAATTAAAATGCAAGAGCTAATAAACCAAATAAAGCAACTGCAAAATTCACCAATTAAACAAACAATAGATCAAAGAGTTAAAGAGTTTACAGAGTTGGGAATGAGAAACAGCAACGAGATATTCAAGGAATTATGTTTTTGCTTGATGACTGCTAATTTCAGTGCAGAAGGTGGGATAAGAATACAGAAAGAGGTTAATGATGGCTTGCTGGTTTTGCCAGAAGACTTATTGGCAAGCAAGCTAAAAGCTCTCGGACACAGGTTCCCAAATATGAGAGCTAATTTTATTGTAACTTCTCGGAAAATTAAGGATAATATAAAAGAAAAGTTACAGGAATTCAGTAATGATGAAGAAAGAAGGCAGTGGCTTGTTGAAAATATTAAAGGCCTGGGTTATAAAGAAGCAAGCCATTTTTTAAGAAATATTGGCTATAGTAATGTTGCAATTATTGATTTTCATATAATTGATCTTCTTGTCAAGAATAATTTGATAGAACAGCCAAAAAACAAATCATTAAACGGGAAAAAATATGCTGAAATTGAAAATATTCTTAAGGAAATATCTAATAAAGCAGGAATAAATTTAGGGGAGCTTGATTTGTATTTGTGGTATATGGAGACTGGGAAAGTGCTGAAGTAGAAGCTTAACTACTGCATTGTCAATTTATCGGAACATGCCTATTTTTTGATAGACCAAAAACATTAATCCAAAATAATCATAGATTGTAGATCATATTAACTTTAGAAATACTAACGATATATTTATTTAATTTTGAATTTAACAAACAGCTTAATTTCATATGTTTCAGATTTTAAAGATAATTTATTATTATATCACGTTAACTTGACAGTATTCTTAACTACCCATATTCAAAAATCCTGTGTATTGCTACAGCAACCTTAAAATCTCTAAAAATTTTTAAAAAAGAGTTTATTTCTTCAGCAGGGATAATGATAACATTGCTCCCAAGTTTTCTTCCATTAAATTTTTGAATAAGCCCGTCATACCTCTTCCCATAGTAATTATATCCAAAAATTTTCTTGTTAAGAAATACTCTTTTTGAATTGGGCTTAACATTTTTCCAAGATAAAATAGACATATTCTTTCCTTCATTTAGTTCTGGGGAATATTTCTTATAAAGTATAATTGAGCTTCCAAGCATACTGTCTTTTAATTTCCATTCATCAAGCCGTCCAACAATAACATTTATATCATTTTTAATATTAAGCAGCTTCCAATATTTGAATTTTGATGAATCAAAAAATGAATCAATAATTTTTTTTATGTCTTTCTCATTTTTGCCTGAACTGTTATAAACATCAATAAAAATATCAACATCACTTTCTTTTGTTGCCTCTTCTCTCGCTGCAGAGCCGAATAAAACAACTGCCTTTACTTCCTCTTTATTCTTTAAATTCTGAAGTAAAAATGAAGTAAAATCCAAGGCATAACTAATTAGTTCCATTTTAGTCCCATCTCCTCAAATAACGATTTAAGTTTATTAAAATGCTCTATAATAGACTCAATAGTTTTAACAGGCTGTGGTTTTCCATAGCACAATAAGTTTCTTTTAATCTCTATCTCATTGATAAGGTTTAATATCTCCTCTTCATTCTGAAAGTCAACATTAAGCTTTTCCTTGGCTTTTCTTACTGAACTAAACCACTCATGTTTAAGAATAATTCCGGGATTTAGGAGATTGTTTTTATGAAGGAAAACTTCAAGCATCTCTACAGAAGCAACAGATGTATGGAAACCTATGCTTCTCTGCCTTTCCTGAATTCCTTTTTGAATGCTTTCTTTAATAACTTCCAAACTTTCCCTGATATTTCTTAAATGATCTTCAATTTTCATAGATAACTAAGGAAATTAGGGTATTTAAATTTTAGTTTCAAGTGTAACTATCTTATAGTTTCAAGTGTAACTATTATTTTGGTTCATTTGAAACTATATATCTTGGATGATTTTACATTTATAGTAGTAAACTAGGAAAGTGCTGAAGTGAGTGTTTCTATCCATAAGTTAAAGCTTAAATTTTTATATCTTTATTTTGTAAATAATAGGTGATTAAATTCTATATTAATCAGAGGGAAATAATATGGTAAAAAATTATAAAGATGAATATTACTTTTTAACAGAAAAATTAGATGAAATAGAATGGGCATTAGAAGGAAAATGTAATGATATAGACTGCAATAAATATATGTATAAGGATTTATTAAAAAAGAGATATAAACCGGTTCTTGAACACAATTTTTCCTGTGTTAAAAAATTAAAAATTGATAAATTAGCAATTATGGGGATATTATCGCAACAGAGATATAAACCATTTAGATATACAAAATGTCATGTTTGTGGAATTAATCTTGATAAACTGAATAAAAATAATAAAATTGTAGGTTTTACAAGAAAAATAATAGAGAAAAAGAACAATTATTATGAATGGAAAGGTTTTTGGGTTCATTGTAATTGTGAGAAGAAAGTGAAAATTCCAGTAGGATGGAATAAAAGATAATTATGAAACAATTAAGATAACTTTAAATCCCCATAATTTCTCGTATTTTTATGTTATACATAATAGGCTTAGGCTTAGATATTAATGGAATAAGTTTGCATGGCAAAAAGATACTGAAAAGTGCAAAATTGAAAAAAGTCTACTTAGAGTGTTATACTGTAGAGTTTCCTTATTCAACAAAGGAACTTGAGAAAGAGCTAAAAATTAAAGTAATTGAAGCTGATAGAGAATTTATTGAAAGTGAGAAAATTATTAATGAAGCTAAAGAAAATGATATTGTTTTATTAGTTTATGGCTCGCCATTAAGCGCTACAACTCATATTTCTTTGATTAACTCTGCTAAAAAACAAAAAGTAAAATATAAAATTTTATATAGTGGAAGTATTTTTGATGCAGTTGCAGAGTGTGGATTAAGCTTATATAAATTTGGCAAGACAACCTCGCTTCCACACTGGCAGAAGAATTACAGGCCAACAAGTGAAAACAATTAAATGAATTGGATAATTCTGATAAAGAAATTTTTGAAAAAGAAAAAGTTATTGTTTGCAGTATGCTAGGAATAAAAAGCAGGTTTTATTATGACACTTTAGATAATATTAACAAAGTAGATAATGGAAAAATAAAAGCTCCTTATTGCATTATTATTCCTGGTGAGATAAACCATGATGAAGAGGAGAATTTAAGGTTACTAGAAAGCACATAAATGCTTAAAAACTAAATATTAAATAAATTATTTTATGAGACTTTTAAATAAACGTCCTTATACAAGAGAATTTTCTTTAAATGATGTAATAATTTATTTTGATTTAGAAACAAAAACTGTCCATCATACAAGAAAAAGCAAATTAGAAGAATGGATAAGAAGTAAAAAAGGAGGTCGTTTTGGTTTTAGTAAATATCCATTGCCTAATGATAGGAATTCTGCAATGCATGGAGATATTAAATTTAATAATATTAGATATACATTTGACTTTTTTTATACTGAAAAGAAGATTGATTTAGATATTTCTTCCATATTAAATGGAGCTGCTTTTACTTCTGATGAAAAAATTATTTTGGGCTGGAGATATAGAAAAAATCCACATCAAGAAATTTTAGACAAAATTAAGGAATTTGGATATGTTGAAGTTGATATGAATAGATTGAAGAATAAAGATTAATATTAATTCTGCAACCAAATTAATAAATAGCAATCTTAATAAATGCAATTCTCTGAATATACTTATGTATGACTTTAAACAGATTGAGGAAGAAATAATCAAAGCATGGGAAAAGGAAAAGACCTATGAAAAAGTAAAGGCTAAAAATAAAAAGGGCAAGAAATTTTACTTTTTGCAAGGCCCCCCTTATACTTCTGGAAGGCTTCATATTGGGCATGCATGGAATAATGCACTAAAAGATGTTGTTTTAAGATATAAGAGAATGCAGGGATTTAATGTATGGGACAGAGCAGGATATGACATGCACGGATTACCAACTGAAAATGCTGTTCAAAAAAAGCTTGGGATAAAAGATAAGCTAGAAATTGAAAAATATGGTGTTGAAAAATTTATAAGGCAGTGCATAGAATTCTCAAGTGAAAATGCAAAGATCATGGATAAAGATTTATTGCGGCTTGGAATCTGGATGGATTATAAAAATGCTTACTGGCCTATAAAAACTGAGTTTATAGAAGGAGAATGGTGGCTGATGAAAAAGGCATGGGAGCAGAAAAGATTGTATAAAGGAAAGAAAATCATGCATTGGTGCGGTTATTGTGAAACCTCGCTTGCAAAACATGAGTTAGAGTATGATAATGTGAAGGAAAATTCCATATTCTTGAAATTTAAGTCTAAAAATAAAGATGAATATTTTGTAATATTTACAACTACACCATGGACAATTCCGTTTAATCTTGCAGTAATGGTTAACCCAGAATTAGACTATGTAAAAGCAGAAGTTGAAACAAAATATGGCAAGGAAAAATGGATTGTTGCAAAAGCACTTGCAAATGTTTTTATTTCAGGGCTTTTGGGATTTAAGTATAAAGTATTAGAAGACTTTAAAGGGAAAAAACTTGAGGGGATTGAATATATTCATCCTTTAAATGGAGAATTAAAAGATATTTACAATGGATTAAAGAAAAAATGGAAAAACACACATACAATAATACTTTCTAAAGAATATGTTGATGCAAGTATTGGAAGCGGGCTAGTTCATTGTGCTCCTGGATGCGGCCCAGAAGACTATGAAGTTGGAAAAAAATATGGCTTAGATGCTTTTAATCTTCTTGATGAGAAAGGGTTTTTACAAGACATGGGAAAATTCTCGGGATTAAGAGCTAAAAAAGAGGATAAAAAATTTATTGAAGCTTTGAAAGATAGTGGAAGTTTAATTACTGAAACAGAAGTTGAACACGAATATGCTCATTGCTGGAGATGCCATAATCCTGTTATTTTCAGAGCAACAGAACAATGGTTTATGAAAATAGAGGATTTAATTCCAAAATTGCTTAAGTTTAACAAAGAAGTAAATTGGGAGCCAGAGTTTGCCTCAAAAAATTATGATTTATGGATAGAAAATCTTAAAGACAATGGAATAACAAGGCAGAGATATTGGGGTTGCCCTGTCCCGATATGGCAATGTGCTTCCTGCAATAATACTGAAGTTATTGGAAGTGTTAAGGAACTGAAAAGCAAGGCTAAAAATAAAATACCTAAAGACTTGCACAAGCCCTGGATTGATGAAATAAAATTAAAATGCTCAAAATGCAAGAAAGAAATGTCAAGAATTCCAGATGTAATTGATGTTTGGATTGATTCTGGAACAGCTTCGTGGAATTGTTTATATTATCCGCATAAAAAAGATTTCTTTAAATTATGGCCTGCTGATTTTATTTTAGAGGCTACAGAGCAGATAAAATTATGGTTTAGCATGCTGCAAATGTGCTCGGCAGTAGCTTTTGGAAAAAGCTGCTATAAAAATGTATACAGCCATGGCATGATTCTGGATTATCAGGGAATGAAAATGTCAAAATCTCTAGGAAATATTATTTCTCCTTATGGGGTTGTTGATAAATACGGGGCAGATATATTAAGGTATTACATGTGCGAGACTCCGGCAGGAGAAAATATAAGTTTTAATTGGGAAAGTGTCAAGACAAAACAGGGGAACTTAAATATCCTATATAATATTGCAAATTTTATAAAAGATCTTGAGAAACAGACCAAACCCAAAAATACCGGATTGGATGCTGAAGAGTTATATATCTTATCAAGAAAAAACTCTACAATAAGAAAAATTACAGAATTAATGGAAGAATATAAGATTGATGAAATAATTCCTGAAATAGAAAAATTGTTCTTAGATTTGTCAAGGATTTATATAAAAATGACAAGAGAAAAAATTAATTCCAATCCAGAAAGAATTCTTTATATTGTTAAAGATGTTTACTTAGATGTATTGAAAACATTTTCCATAATATGTCCGTTTATATCTGATAAATTATGGAAAGAATTTAATAAAGAATCAGTACATTTATCCCCATGGCCCGAATATGACAAGAAAAAAATAAATTCAAAACTTGAAGAGGAATTTGCGGTTGCATTGAATATTATTGAAAAAGGATTGGCTGAGAGGGATAAATTAAAAATTGGATTAAAGTGGCCTCTTGCTAAAGCAACAGTGTATTTATCTGAAAAATCTATTTTTTCTAAAGATTTAAATGAAATAATTAAAGGCCAACTTAATGTTAAAGAAATAAATATTAAACTTGGCAAAAAATTAAGTGAAATAAAAGTAGAATTTGATACAAAAACAACTCCTGAACTTGAAGCAGAGGGTTATGCAAGAAATATTGCAAGGCAAGTTCAAGGATTCAGAAAAAAATTAACACTAGTAGTAAGTAGTGATATTCAATTATTATTGCAGAGGCAAGAAATGTTTATTAAGGATAGAACAAATGCTATTAGAATCTCAATAACCTCAGATAAAGGAGCAAGCCTTAAACTAAAGGGTTTTTCCGAGGATAAATTTAATATAAAAGACAGGGAAATAATAATTTATCTCAAGAAAAACAAGTAAATTTAAATTTTGCCCTGGAGGAATGAATATAAAAAATAACCATTTTACAGAAACACCATGATAAAAACATTTAAATATCCCAATTTGCTAGAAATAGTGAATAAAAAAATAAAAAATGATTGTTAAAGAGGAATTTTTAGGCAGGTTAAGAAAAATATTTGACTTGAATCTTTACGAGGTGAAGGTATGGACCGCATTGCTTTCAAGAGGTGTTTCTACTGCTGGAGAATTAAGCAACATCAGCGATGTTCCAAGATCAAGGACATACGATATTCTAGAATCATTAGAAAAAAAAGGGTTTATTGTAATGAAGCTCGGCAAGCCAATAAAGTTTGTTGCTTTAAAACCTGAGGAAGTTATTGAAAGAGTTAAAAGAAATTTAGTTGTTGATGCAAGAGAAAAAAGCAAGAGGCTTGAAGAATTAAAAGGAGATGATGTTTTAAAAGAGTTAAGCACTTTATTCACGCAAGGAGTTAAATTTGTTGAGCCAAGCGATCTTTCCGGAAGCTTGAGAGGAAGGAATAATATTTATAATCATATGGATATGCTTGTTGGCAGTGCTGAAAAAACAGTTACAATTGTTACAACAGCTGATGGGATAAACCGGAAGCTTGAAGCACTGATGCCAAGCCTTGATAAAGCAAGAAGAAGAGGGGTTAAAATAAGAATTGCCGCCCCAATAACAGAAGCTAATGAAAAATATGCAAGAGAACTTGCAAGGGTTGCTGAAGTAAGGGCTGTTAAAGGACTGCATGCAAGATTCTCAGTTATTGACAGCGAACAATTAATGTTTATGCTTCTTGATGACCAGAATATACATCCAAGCTATGATGTTGGTGTCTGGATTAATACTCCTTTCTTCGCCCGTGCTTTAGAGCAGATGTTTGAGCTTGCATGGAAAGATTTTAAGCCGATTAAGGCGAGTAGGAAATAGAAGACACCAAGGTTTCTTCTATAATAACTTCCTTAATAAAAAGAACCCAAGGTTCTTCTTATGACCTCTCCTTTTTCATGTAAGGATTTCTTCTATAATAACTTCCTTTTAGATGGTGATGAAATTCTTGAATCTATACAATATATAAATTTCTATTAGAGGAAATTTATGCCTGATTTATTTGAGAAAGCTAATTATTAATAAAATTTCTCTAATTTATTTTTTCAAAGAAAATAACCTCTCAATCTTATTAGTCTTTTTTCCTTGCCTTTCTTTAACAAGATTAATCTTTTTCATAAACTCTAAGGCTTTAATTGTCGTTTCCCATTGGGATTTAATACTTTCTGATATAGCTTTAACTGATAATTCTTTTTCTTTATTAAGTAATTTGATAATATCTTCAATAACCTTAAGTATATTCCTTCTTCCCATCTGTGTAAAAGCACAGATAGTTTTTTATATCAAATATGTGTAATTACACAGATAGGTAAAATGGTGAGTTGGAGCTTTTCTAAGGGTTTAGACTATGGGTTAAATGATACTTGGAGTTTGGCTTATGAGTTCAAGCAGAAAAATATGATTAGTGAGACGACCGCTTACTGGATCTTATGGACTATTTTGATCATTGTAGTTATTGGATTGGTTGTGATGTGGTGGAAGAAGAAAAAGGTTTAAAAACCTGTTTGAATTATTAATTCTATGATTAAAAAAGAGGGTAAGATACAGCATTATATTGCTAATTATTCTTCTATAGCAAAACTTATAAACTCTAAACAGACCATTGTAACTATCTAATTTAATTAATATAGAAAATGAAAAGCCAAGAATTACAAGCCCTGGAAGGATTTGAAAGAGATAGTAAATGGTTTCATGAAAATATAGAAAAACTTAGGGAACAAAGTTTTACTGGCAAATTTGTTGCTGTATCCAACGGAGAAACAATAGCTGCTGATAAAAATATAGACATAGTAATAGAAACCATTGAAAAAGAGGGAAAGAATCCTGCCTATATATTTATAGAATTTGTCTACCCAAAGGGTTTTACTCTTCTTCTATAAAAATGAGAATTCCTCTTCAGGTTCGTGATTTCGCTGGCGGACTAAGAGCAATGGCTTCATTTCTTATTCAGTCAGAAAAACCGCACCTTTTTGGCTCAATAGAATCTATTGTTGATACTGGGAGTCCAACAACTATACTGGGAATATCTGATATAAAAAGAATGAGAGTATCACAACTACAATTAAGAGAGATAGAAAGCAGAAAGGAACCTCATGCTTATGGCGGTGGAAAACTTAAAACTAAAATATTACGCGGGGCTAAACTTAAATTTGGAGAATATTTTGATTGTATAATGGATGTAGAAATTCCAGTTCAAGAAATTACAGAACTAAATACACAACCAACAATTATTGGTGTAGACTTTATGGAAAAGAATAAATTAAAGCTTATTTTTGATCCAGCTAAGAAGGAAGCTTATTTTGAAAGTTCTGATAACAACTATTAAAAAATAAAAAGAAGAAAAAGAAAATAAAAAACTAAAAAACTAAAAACAAAAATTTAATTTCTAGCCAAACTAAAAACATTCTTGATTGCTACAATTACTGTAGCAGGTGTGAAAATTGCGAGCAATGCAGCCAATATATCTTCAACATACATAACTCCTGTAAACACGCTTCCGCCTAATGCGCTTGCTATGATTAACACAGCTCCAGAAAGCAAGAACGGAGTTACTTCTTTGCCTGTAACATTCAATAATCCCACTATTAATCCTATCAGAACAAGAACAAGTATCCATGTTCCGCTAGCAGCACCCATTGCTCCAAGGATTACAGCAAGAACTACACCGGCAAGAAAAGCCCAACTTGCTACTTTACTCAAAGTATTTCCTTTTGCCATTTATACCTCCTTTTAATTTTTTTAATTATAAATTTTATTTTAAGTCAAATAATCAATAATTGCAAGCACTACTCCAAGAACTGTGGTTATAATTACTACCCATCCTGCAATTAATGCTATTGGCGCTCCTCCCAACCATTTCGGAAGAGCAAGAGTTCCATCAGTCATTGCAAATGCGACTGATAAAGAAACAATAACTCCCGTAAGCCAGATAACGAAACTTAAAATTTTTCTAAGTGATGCACTTTTAGCCATTTTTCATCCTCTTTTTATTAAATAATATCATCCTAACAATGATATTCTAGTATATATTTTGTAGTATATAAAGGTTTTGCTGAGAAAACCTTTATTTGTAATAATACAATAACTTTTGATGATTTATTAGCTTGAACTGCTGAATTTTAAAATTAACAATTATATTTATTTATAATAATCTTTATAACTAACTACTATATTTTTATATTATGAAAAAAACAGCATATTTAAGAACTGATCAGGGAAGATTTTATTGTTCTACATATACTAATGGAACTATTGAAAGTGAGGTAAGCATTCCGGATAAAGATTCATGGGATATTCCAAATTTATTTAATGGGCTAATAGAACATAATTATAAAATAATCTTTACATCTCCTCCATAACTTCTATTCCAAGAAGATAAAGAGAATTTTTTATTGTTGTCCTGAAAGCATTTACTAATTTTAACCTAAAGGCTTCGCAGTCATCTCCGATGACTTTGCATGAATGATAGAATTCATTAAAAGATTGCGCTAGCTGAAAAGAATAATTTGCAATTATGCTCGGGTTTAACTGTTTTTCGGCCTTTTCAACCACCTCTGGAAATTCTGAAATCTTTTTAATAAGGCTTATTTCCTGAGAGGTTAATTCTGGAATATTATAATTTTTTGATTTGCTCTTTAATTTTGATTTTTCCGATTTTCTAATTATTGAAGAGGCTCTTGCATAGCTATACTGCAAGTATGGGCCGGAGTCGCCTTCGAAATTAAGGGAATGTTCCCATGAAAAATTAACATCTTTTACAGGATCATTTTTCAAAAATGAATATTTTATTGCTCCAACTCCAATAATTTCTGCATTGCCTTTTGTTTTTCTTTTCTTTATTTCCTGCTGTGATTTGTCAATTGTTTTTTTCAGAACATCTTCCAATAAAATAACTTTTCCCTGCCTTGTTGCCATTATCTCTTTTCCGAAATTAACTGTTCCAAAACCAACATGCACTAATTTATCTGAAAAATCATATCCGAGTTTCTTAAGTATCTGGAATAATTGGTTAAAATGCAGTTCCTGCCTGAAATCTGTTACATAAATCATTTTATCAAATTTGTATTTCTTATATCTTTCAATTGCAGCGCCTATATCCTGAGTTATATAAGATGCTGTGCTGTTGCTTCTTAATACATATTTTTTCGGCAAATTATCAAACTCAATATAAATTGCCCCATCACTCTCTCTTTTTGCAATTCCTTTTTTCAATGCATTAAATACTTCGGTTTTACCTTTTATCGAAAATAAACTCTGCCCTGTTGTTTCATTAAAATTTACATTCATCAT
Source organism: Candidatus Pacearchaeota archaeon (assembly GCA_016186425.1). Classification (GTDB taxonomy): domain Archaea; phylum Nanobdellota; class Nanobdellia; order Pacearchaeales; family GW2011-AR1; genus JACPLR01. Next base: position 13,841 of record JACPLR010000006.1, read on the forward strand.
TGTATAAACCCTGTCAAACCCTTTTTTTGAGTGGCTAATTATTTCTTGCCAGATTTTATGTGTTTTCTTATCCCCTAACTCGAGAAGCTTTAATTTTTCTCTTGCTTTATTTGTCCATTCGTTATTCTTAAATTCTTCTCCAGCTTCTTCCTGCCCTTCTTGGACTTCTGTTTTCTCTTTTGAGCAGAATTTTACATAAAGCCTCAGTAACTCTGCTATTGGGTCTTTTTTCAAAGCATCTTTATCAAGCCACAATTCATAAGCTACAATTAATTTTCCAATATGCAATCCAATATCGCCTAGATAATTTATTCCAATAGGATTATATCCTGAAAAATTATGAATCCTCATTAAAGAATCTCCTAAAATTGTTGAACGTATATGCCCTATATGCATTGGCTTTCCTATGTTCGGGCCTGAAAAGTCGATGACAATTTTTTTACCTTTTCCCAGGTTTAATTTTCCAAAATTAGAATTTAGTTTTATAATCTCTTCAGCAAAATATCTTTTATTTACAAAAAAATTCAGATAAGGGCCTTTAATCTCTATTTTTTCAATTTCCTTAGTCTTTGGCAGTTTATTTGCTAAATGCTCTGCAATTGCATTTGGAGCTTTTTTTTCTTTTTTAGACAAAACAAAACATGGAAAAGCATAATCTCCCATTTCGCTGTTTGGAGGAATTTCAATCAGCTTTTCTATTTCCTCTTTTTTTAATTTGATGTATTTAGCCAACAAGTCAATGATTATTTGTTTCATAAATATCTAAGAAAAAGGATGTTAATAAAGTTATTTCCCCTATAAAAAGAAGAGATAAATGTTGTTGAAAAAGAAAATAAATAAAATGACCATTTCTAATTAAATATAATTTAACTTACTATAAATAAGGCGTAAATTTTCTAAATGAAAATTTATTTATTGTATATTTTAAGAAAATTAAAGGAAGCTTCATAAAAGAAACCTTGGTGTCTTTTATTCTTGAATCACACGATATCTTTCCATAATTTAAAGCTTGAACTACTATTTTTTATTTAATATTATATTATTGAGCAGTTTCTACTTTGCTTCCGCAGCTTCCGCAGAATAAATCCCCGGCATTGACAATATTATAGCATTTCATGCAGATAGATGCCTTGTTTTTTGATTCTATTTTTGTTCCGCATGCCGGACAGAATTTAAGGTGATGTTCAACTTCTTTTTTGCAGGACTCATTTGGGCAGAACTTTGGCTCTTTCTTTTCAAGAACTGCCTTATATCCAGGCCTGTTTGAAACAAGCTTTGAAAAAGCATCCTGAATTTCCTCTTCTTTCTGATATTTTCTTAGATCTAGATTACTTCCCATATAAAAAATAAAAAGAACCAAGGTTCTTCTTATGACATCTCCTTTTTATTATTTTATTAATATTTTTATTTTAAGTGTATAGATAAAATGGTTTTTAAATTTTATTGAAGTAAAATTAATCCTGAATAAGATAAGCTTCAACATGTTTGTGATAATGTTTTATACAAGTTATACTGCAATATTCTCTTCCACTTACAAAATCAATAATATTCGCACCTTCTAAACCGCAGTTTAAACATTTTTTATCAGGTTTTTTGCAATTAGCAGAATCCAGTAACCTTTCTAGTCTTGCATTAATTAATGCTCTGGAAAATTCATACATTAAATAACTATTATAAGATATTATTTAAATATTAGCATATAGATAAATTATTAAATAAGTTTTATTTAACTCTAGTATGGCTGAAAAATGCGAATTATGCAATGAGAAAATTGAAGAAACTTTTCTTGGAAAATTAAATGGCACAACTGTAAGAGTGGAGAAAAATACAAGAACAGGATTTGTTTATGTCTGCAATAACTGTCAACGGCAACATGGTAATGAATTAATAAAAAATGTTAATAAGGCCTAGAAAAAGCAATGCAAAGGGTGACATAACCACAAATTCAAAAATGATTGGCGAGGCTGAAAAAGCTTATATCCATGATTTTTATGATAATGTTTCTTCTCATGAGAATGAATGGGTTGTTTATAACGGAAATGAAATTGTTGGTTTTTACAAAAATTTTAATGTAATGGGGGCATTAATCAGAAAGAGAGAAGATTTGGCTGGCAGAACACTTTATGCAAGAGAAATAAAATATGAAATATATCTTGGGTTGTTAAGCGAAATAGGAAAATAAAAACATTATTAAACTAAATTAAAACAAATTACCGCCTTAACCTTAAGTAGTTAAGTTTTCCACATAGAAAAATTTAGTATTGTGATGATTTCAAATATCCAAAAGTACGCCACAACTTTACCTACTTTATTTGCTAGATCTATTATCTTAAGATTATTATATTAATATCTTACTTAATTTAAAGTTAATCTATTCTCTCAATTATATCCTCAACGCTTCTTGTAATATGCTTTATCACATCTTCATCTGTTTTTTTTGGATTCTGCGACTTATGCTTTAAAGCTTCAGCAGCGCCAGCAATAACTGCCATTTTAAGTTCTGAAAATTCAGGCATTTTTTATTTTTACCTCTTTGTTTATTATTTATATTTATGATTTTAACTGTATTTAAGATTAATTGTGGTTTGATTTAAGACATGTTGCCTACAATAAAAATTATTTTAAAGCAATATCCCCTATACTTTTATATGATCCTATGGCTAACATTATTTGCTAGTGGAATAATTTTATTAAGCATTTTAATCCTGGGCATTAAATGGAAAAGACTTAAATTATTTTTTCATGACGAAAATTACACTTATTTTGAAATTTGTTTTATTACACTATACTTTCTAGAACAAGCAGTATTTATAACTCTCTCTTATTTTTATCCAGATTATAGTGTATTTTTAACTGGATTTTTTGCATTAATTGTCATAAGCACAGTAGCTATGTAAAAAGTAATGCTTGAAAGCAAGAGTAATAGGATAGCAAAATTAAGCAATAGTTATGTTGAAAAATTCAGAAAAGCAAGATTAAAGTATCAGAAAAGAATATCAGATATGAGAGACTATATAAAAATCCTTGAAGAAAATAAAAATAATTAAAGAAGAAAAGTAATTTTTCGATGAATATCCAATACTTCTTCCTCTATTTTATCGACATCTCTCTCAACTTCAGCAATTTCTTTATCAGCCAGTTTTAAATAACTTTTATTATTTTTAAGAGCAATATTTCTTTTTGCCATTTATCCAACCTCTTTTAGTTATAGATATTATAATAACAATCTATATAAATCATTCGTTTAAGCCTGTCTTTAAAGCTAACAATAATATTTATAAGCCAAAATAACAAGTAATTTACATGCGGGAGTTCCAGAGTGGTCAAATGGACAGGACTTAAGTCTGTTGTTTAATATTAATAGCTTAACAATTAAAAGAAATCCTGTGGCTTAGTGCCTTCGGAGGTTCGAATCCTCCCTCCCGCATAAAATTTTTACTAAATATTATTAATTTAAAATTAGCTCAATAACTCTCAAACCATATTAAATTTTCACTAAATGAAAATTTTTATTATCTAATTCAAAACTTTTTTGAAATATCGCAATATCTTTTCCTTACCTTTCCGCTAGAACTAGTAGTTTTATTTAATTCATTTAATTTATGTCCAATTCATTATCTTCATATTGCCTATTAACCACTTTGCCGTAATTTTTATTGAAAAGCAATGAAAAATGATGGTATTTAAATCTAAGCTATTCATAATTGAAATAAAATTTTTATCGTCGCAAATTTGTTTCATTGGTAGAAAGTAACTACAAAAAACTATTTTCTCGACGATAAAAATGCTTTTAAAGTGGTAGCGTTTACTCTCTTTCATTCAAATGAACCTTTAAGGACAAAAAGGTTCCCAAAAATAAAATGATATCTCAAGAGGGAATAATTAAAAGAGGCGCTGGAAAAGGGGGCGCTGAATCAAAATCAATTAACTCGATTAACTTAATTAATCTATCAAAGAACTCAATTTATGGTTATACCAAATCGGATAACAAAACTATATTGATTGAAAGGGGGTTAATGTAAAAAGAAATGAGAAAACTCTTAGGATTGTTATTAATG
>JACPLR010000007.1 GCA_016186425.1 Candidatus Pacearchaeota archaeon
TATTGAATTGTCTTTTGCCATATAAAAACTAGATATTGAGTGTTTAAAAACCTTATTAATTGGGCAACGAAACTTCTAAAACCTGTGTTCCATTTAAAGAAACATCATACCCAAATAATCCCGCTTCTTTTATTATCTTATCTATTTCTTCATTTAAATCAAATTTTCCACCAAATTTTTTAAGTATTTCAAGTTGAGAAAATTCTGTATTTAATGATTCCCTAAGTGCTTGTTCCTTACTCATTCCACTATTAACTAATTTATTATACCTTCCTGTCCAGTGGGTTGAGTGTAATCCTGCAAACCATCCATTTTCATCCATTAATTCTCTCCCATCTACTTCTGAATAAAACCTTCTCCAACCCCTATTACTAATACTCTCTAAAGATGAAACTTCGTTAATAAAATTTTCAGTTTCACTTGAAGAAGAAAATAATTTTACCGTTTCTGGAAGTTTTACTTCGCCTGCGAAAAAGAAGTCAACAGTACATCCCCCAATAGGATTATTAATTTGTATTAAATCAAATAACGGTGCTGTAACATAATATTTTCTTTTTTTCCAAGTATCTGTCTCAGAAATGGCTGTTGCTGTAGCAATCCCATTTAAACAAAAATGAATTGTATTTCGATCAGCCTTATGATAAGCTTCTCCAGCAGGAGAAATAACTCCTCGTTCAGGAAAATAATCTGTTGAATGAACAGCCACTACAGGAATATCAATACATCTTAATTTTAAAGCTCTTTCTCTAAAAATTGCTTTCTCTAAATCAGAAATAGCTAAAGATTCAATTATTACATTAGGGGACCTGCCTAATGATCTTATAGGTAAATCTGCCATTTCTTTACTAACTCTTGTCATAATCTCCTTGTAAATCTGATCGCCAGTTTTATACGAAAGTACTCTGTTCCTATAACTATCCAAATCCTCCATTGAAGTTACAGATTCATATAATTCATCGATATTTTTTACCATATATTCATCAATTAATTGTTCCATAAATTGCCTATTAAAATATGATTTATAAACCTTTCTTTTTTAACAATTTATAAGTAGTAACAAAATATTGAAAAATATAAGAAAAGTTTAAATACAGTATATAATAAGTATATACTAAGTATATACTATGATACCAGAGCAGAAACTTATAAGAAAGGTAACAAGAATAGGCAATGGTGCGCATATATTTGCCCCAAAAGAATGGGAAGACGAAGAAGTAATGTTAATCAGGATTCCAAAAAAAGATGTAAAAAAAGAAATAATCAGCCTTCTTATGCCTTATCTGGATAAAATCACAGCAGTATTTTTATACGGCTCTTATGCAAGAAATGAAGAAACTAAAGAAAGCGATGTTGATGTATTTATTATCTCAAGCGAGAAGTTTAATATAAAGAAAAAAGGGTATGAAATAATTAATATAACTGAAAAAAACATGGATAAAGCAATTAAAATAAATCCAATAATGATTTATTCAATGCTAAATGAAGCAGTTCCTATAATAAACACCTCATTATTAGATAAATTAAAGGATAAAAAAATAAATGTAGGATATTTTAAAGATTTTATCCAAGAAACAAAACAAAGCATAAAAACCAGTGAGCAACTGATAAATATTGACAAGGAGAAGAATAGCGACTATCTTAGTTCAAATAGTGTTATTTATTCCTTAATATTAAGATTAAGGGGCATTTTTTTAATTAAAAAACTATTGAAAAAAGAAAAATATTCTAATAAGCTTTTTAAAAAATACATCATTAATGAAATAAAAGACTTAAATTATGATAAAATTTTCAAGATTTACAGATTAATAAGAGATGACAAGTCAGTTAAATCAAGCGAAAGAATAAAGATAAAGGATGCTGATAGCTTGTTATCCTTACTTAAAAAAGAAGTTAATAAAATAAATTTAAAATGACAAATAGAAAAAAGAGGTTAAAGAAAGGCATAGAGTCTCTGCAAAAACAAATAAAGATTCATGAAGAAAAAAGGGAAAAAGCAAAGGAAGAAGACATGGAAGACCTTGTAAGGTATTATACTAAAGAAATTGAGGCCAAAAAGAAAGACAAGGAGAAAAAAGAAAAAGCCCTTGAGAAATAACTATATTAAATCATGAATCAAATAATTTATCTGAAAATAAAATCCTTATATAAAAAGTTATCTGTTGTGTAAAGTAAATTATCAAACTTAACATTTTATATAATCACATATCCTTCAAAATGCTAAAATATAGTTAATATTTATTAATAATACGAATGCTCAAAGTAAAAATTAGGCAAAATTATGGTATAGTTTCAAAATAAATTTAGTTAAAATATAAGGTTTACTTAACATGTTGATTAAAAATCGTAAAATTACCTGCTTAAAAGATAAAATGCAACATAATTCTCTAAATTCAGAGAAACCTCATCTGATCTTCTGTAAGAATCATTGTAAATTCGCCTTAACAGTTCTTTATGATCCATCTTAAAATCAACAGTCTTGCCCATATCAAAATCTAACCTACTAGCCAAACTTTGAGTATGATAAGCAACAAATCTTTTCAAAACAAAGCCATCATTTTTATCAGGAGTGTAATCATCTTTAATCTCATTAGAAAAATCAGCATTCCCTATATAAGTAATGCCATTATCCATATCCAATGCGCATAATCTCTCCCTTATTTTACTCATTAAATAATTGAATAAAACATGCTTATAAATTTCATTATATTTTGAAATAGATATTCTACTTACTTAGTAAGTTTTTTAACTGCTCTTTTCCTAGAAACAATATGAAAAGGGGTGTGAATACTAATAAAAGCAATAAAAAAATAAATTGGCCTGTTTTAATTATCAGTTTTATAAGTGTTGCCATAACTGCTTTTATAGGAAGTTTATTTACATCTACTGAAGTTAATAGTGTATGGTACAATTCAATCAAGCCATCTATAACTCCTCCAAGTTGGGTTTTCCCAATTGCCTGGACAATACTCTATATTTTAGTAGCTTTTTCAATATACTATGCATGGACCTCTTCAAAAAACATCAAGCAGAAAAAAGTTATAGGAATTTTATTCGCGGTTAATTTATATTTTAATATTTTATGGTCAATAATATACTTCGGTCAGCAAAATATTAAATTAGCCTTAATTGATGCTATATTTATCTGGATTTCAATAGCTGTTTTAATAGTTAACACATATAAACTAAGCAAGAAATCAGCTTATCTACTAATCCCATATCTTATCTGGGTAAGCTTTGCAATTATCCTTAATTATCTAAGCATTTATTAATCAAGACATTTATTCAGAAAACTAAAAATTAAATGCTTTCATCATTCTCTCTTTTAGTGAGATAAGATTATATTTTTCACAATAAAGATCAATTATTTCTGGAGTAACATCAACTTCTCTTGGATCCTTTTGATGAAAATATGCCCAAAACCTTCTTAATTCTCCTTCTAACCTAGAAAATTTTTCTTTAGAAACAAATGAAGGAAAAGTATTAGCTAATTTTTCATGCCATGCTTCATCAGACTCGTATACCCTTTGTGCTGTCATACCTCCCCTAACTTTAACATTAAAAATTAACGGCTCCTCCACATCCTCAAATAAATAAGCTTCAACTACTTCGGATCTAAAATCTTTTAAAGAGCTAAAAAATTCTTGATATACTGCATAATCCCTATCTCTTGTTAAAATATCATCAAATGCTTCGGGAGTTGTTACATGGCAACTTCTTCCAATACTTAAGAGATATTTATGTTCCGCCAAAGCTTGATTAACATCATTTGATTGCATAAAAAATTAACTTTATTCGGATATATAAATTTGTATATAATCCACTTTAAAACTTCTCCTAGTAAGTTTTTTAACCTGTCTTTTATTCATTAAAGCATGCCAGAGATAAATATAAAAGAAATAGAAGAAAAGTGGAGAAAATACTGGGAAAAAGAAAAAATTTATGCTTTTGACAAAACAAAAATTAAAGGCAAAAATAAAATTTACTCAATAGACACGCCACCGCCAACTGTTTCAGGAGAAATGCACATAGGCCATGCTTTTTCATATTCTCAACAGGATTTTATAGTTCGTTACAAAAGAATGAATGGCTCTGTATTCTACCCATTTGGAACAGATGATAATGGCCTGCCTACTGAACGGCTTGTTGAAAAAATAAATAATGTAAAAAGTAAAAACATGTCAAGAAAAGAATTTATAGAATTATGCTTAAAAACTCTTAAAAAAATAACCCCAGAATTTATTGAAGACTGGAAAATTCTCGGAATTTCAGCAGATTACAATACCTATTATTCAACAATTGACAAAAACTCCCAAAAAATCTCTCAAGAATCTTTTGTAGAATTATTTAACAAAAAACAAATTTACAAGCAAGAATTTCCCTCAATCTGGTGTGTTGAATGCCAAACCTCAATTGCACAGGCAGAACTGGAAGATAAAGAGCAAAATACTTTATTTTCAACAATTAAATTCAAAGCAGATGGAAAGGATTTATTAATAGCTACAACCCGTCCAGAATTGCTTCCTGCCTGCATAGCTGTTTTTGTAAATCCAAAAGACAAGCGTTATAAAAATTTAGTAGGAAAAAAAGCTAAAGTTCCAGTTTTTAATCATGAAGTCCCAATTTTGGAAGATTCTTCAGCAGATATTGAAAAAGGAACAGGAGTTTTAATGATTTGTTCTTATGGAGATAAATTTGATGTAGATGCAATTAATCGTCACAAACTAAATGTAAAGATAATTTTAAATCAAGATGGAACACTAAATGAAAAAGCTGGAATCTTAAAAGGATTAAGAATAAAAGAAGCAAGAAAAAAAATTCTTGAAGAATTAGAAAAACATAATTTAATTACAGAAAAAAAGCACATTTCCAATAATGTTAATATTCATGATAAATGCGGAACAGAAATAGAATTTATACCAACAGCACAATGGTTCATAAAAATCCTCGATAAAAAAGAACAGCTAATTAAACAAGGTAAAAAAATAAAATGGTATCCCGAATATATGTTTAAGCGCTACGAAAACTGGGTTAAAGGTTTGGAATGGGACTGGAATATATCAAGAGACAGGCATTTTGGAATACCAATTCCTGCATGGCAATGTGAAAAATGCAAGAATATAATTGTTGCAGATAAAGAAGAACTGCCAATAGACCCTCTTCAAGTAAAAAAGAAATGTCCTAAATGTAAATCTGAGGTTAATGCAACACCAGAAACAAAGGTATTAGACACATGGGCAACTTCATCATTAACACCCCAACTAGCCTCTTCATTAATTGACAATAAAATTATAATACCTTATTCTTTAAGGCCGCAGGCACATGACATAATTCGTACATGGGCATTTTATACAATAACAAAATCATACCTCCATGAAAATAAAATACCTTGGGAAGATATTGTAATTTCTGGTTTTGTAACCCTTCAAGGTGAGAAAATGTCAAAATCAAAAGGCAATGCAATAAAACCTCAGGAGATTATTGATAAATACGGAGCAGATGCTATAAGATACTGGGCAGCTTCTTCAAAACTCGGAGAAGATTTAGAGTATCAAGAAAAAGATGTTATAACAGGCAGGAAGTTTGTCACAAAAATTCTTAATGCAACAAATTTTGTATTCATGAATCTAAATTATCAGGAAAAAATGCCAAAGCTTCATGAAACAGATAGATTATTCCTAATTCAGCTAAATAAAGCAATATCTCAAGCAACCCAAGCTTTTGATAATTACAATTATTCACAAGCTAAACAAATAGTGGATTCATTTTTCTGGCAGATATTTTCGGATAATTACCTTGAAATTGTTAAAAACCGAGTTTACAACGGAACTAAAGAAGAAAAAGCTTCTGCATTCTATGCTCTTTATAATTCTTTATTAGCCATAGTAAAAATGATGGCCCCAATAACTCCTTACATAACAGAAGAAATATATCAAAATCATTTTAAAAAACACGAAAAAATCAACTCGATACATTTAACAAAATGGCCTGATGAATTAAAATTACCTGGAATAAAAGAAAGAAAAGAAGATGACAAACAATGGAATAAATTGCTAGAAATAATAACTAAAGTTCGCCAGGAAAAATCACTTGCAAAAAAATCAGTTAAAGCAGATATAATCTTGCACATTAGCGGTGAAGATAATAAACTTCTAAAAAATCTTATCCAAGATTTAAAAACAGTTACAGCATCTAAAGATATAAAAGAAGGTAGTTTTAGAGTTGAGTTTCTATAATATATTCAGCAACATTATTAAACCTAAATCTCTTAAAATTATTAATAATATAAATAACATGACCGACGCAAAAACACTTGAATTTCAAGAGCTTGTTGAAAAAATAACTGCCTTCAGAGGAAGGCATACAGAACTAGTCTCAGTGCTAATTCCGGCAGATTACAATGTTAATATGGTTGTCAAGCAGTTAGAAGCTGAAAAATCAACTGCAAGCAATATAAAAAGCAGAACAACAAGAAATAATGTTATTGAAGCATTGGAAAAAGTAATTCGTGAGCTGAAACTCGGACCACAAAAATACGAAAATGGAATAGCTATTTATTGTGGAAACATATCCCAGGTAGAAGGACAGGTAGATATTCAATTTTTTGCAATACATCCTATTCAGCCATTAAAAACAAGAATGTATCGCTGTGACCAGACTTTTGTTACAGATCCTTTGAAAGAGATGACAGAAGTACAGGAAGTTTATGGCTTGTTGGTAATTGACAGAAAAGAAGCTGCAATTGGCTTGCTAGAAGGCACTCAAATAAAACTTCTTCACAAAATGACTTCAGGAGTTCCTGGAAAAATAAAAGCAGGAGGACAAAGTGCTGCTCGTTTTCATCGTATTACAGAAGGTATGGCAAAAGAATTCTTCAGAAGAGTTGCAGAATCAATGAAATCCTATCTATTCGATCTTCCCAAGCTGAAGGGAATTTTAATAGGTGGCCCTATTCCAACAAAAGAAGAATTTATCCAAGAGGGAGAATTAGCAACAGCTTTAAAAAATAAAATTATCGCTGTAAAAGACATTGGCTATGCAGATGAGCATGGCTTGGAATTGTTAGTTGAGGCAGCTCAAGAAGAACTTTCACAGCAAGAAATAACAAAAGAAAAAAAGCTATTGGAAAGATTTTTTAATACTTTAGGAAAAAACCCGGATAAAGCAGCTTACGGATATTCTAAAGTAAAAAAAGTCTTGGAAATGGGGGCTGTTGATCTATTAATCCTTTCAAAGAAGCTTCAAAAACCAATTGCAAAAGAACTTTCAGATCTGGCTGGAAGCATGGGCACAGAAATTGAAATAGTTTCTGATGAAACAGATGAAGGATTACAGTTTCTTAATCTTAGCGGCATTGGTGCTTTATTGAGGTATGCTGCGAATGTTTAATTAATTAAAGATAAGTTTAAATAAAATAAAGTATTACATCTAACATGGTAAAAAAAGATGCAAAAATAGCGGGAGGAATACTATTATTGTTTGCAGGATTTTTTGTCATAGCTCAATCAAACAAGGAAATGTTATCATTATTAATAGGGTTAGGAATATCTGCTATTGGGGTCTATTTAATTCTTTCAAGTATAAATTAAAATGGTTGATAAAAGTTTTGAAAAGAATAGATTAGATTTAGCTTATCAAAGACAACTCCACTATCTAAATGGAATAATAGCATTAACAACAATAGGGATGATTTCATTCTTAGGAACTTTCATATGGAATAAAGATTATCTATTGGTTGGTTTGATAATTGTAACAATTTTTGTAATCATCGCTTATTACTTACATAGAAAAATAGATAGAAATTTAAAAGAAATTTCAAACAAAATAAAAGAACTTTCTAAATAAGAATTCTCCCAATCAACTCATTAACATAATCAAAACTTCCGTCATTTAAAATTATGACATCAAAAAACTTTTTATAAACCTCTAATTGTTCTTCAACATTTTCATTAAGGAAGCCTATTTTAATTATGCCATCATAATTAAATCCCTCAATCATTCCTAAATCTCCTAAACTATCTCCTAACAACAAAACATTCTTTCTTGTTTTTATTTCTTTAAAAACATTAGGAAATTCTTCTAAAACAGATTCATCTTTATTAAAAACATGAACTATATGTTCAACTTCTTTAAAATTTCCTTGCTTGTCATAGCTTAGAATATTTGCAATAATATGCATATTCTTATCTAAAATTTTCTCCTGGCTTAAAAACGATTTAATTAAATCTCCAACACTTGAAGAAATAATAACTAGAGGTATTTTATTATTTTTCAAAATACGAAAAAATTCTCGAGCACCTTTTCTTAAAGCAATCTTTTCTCCATCTATCAAATCTTTAGCAACCTTTTCAACAATCTTTTTATTTAAGCCGCTTTCTCCAAGAAGTTTAAAATGTTCATACCACCATTCATACATCATCTTTTTCTTTTCACTCATTGAAATATTAGCATCTATTTCAATTGGATGATACTTATTATAAAGCTCATTTGCTTTCTTAGAATATTCTTTAGATAAATAAGGCCCATTTCTAATCCTGGAAATTAAAGAAGGCATTTGTTCGCCATTTGGCAGAATAAATGTTGTGATGGTTTTATCAAAATCACTCAAAACATGCAGCTTTTCAGCTCCGCCTTTTTTAAATTCCTTAATCTTTCTTTCCAGCTCTTCAGGATTAACAATAATAATATCTTGCATTAAAAAGATATAAATAATAAAGATATAAATTTATCTATTTTTATCTGCTCTTTTTCATAAGCTTCTTCACTTCCGCCAATTGTTTCTCTAAATATTCATATAATCTTTCAGCTTCTTCAATACTTATCCCTTTCTTTTCTTCAAGATTATTTTTTACAGCCAGATACCTCTCATAAGCATTCACACCTTTAGAAATATAATTTATTAATTTTATAAATTCTTTCTTTGAATAGTCTTGATTTTTTAGCAATTTTTTTATTATATGCAATGTCCGTATTCTCAAAATAAGAGTATAGGCAACTTTATCATTAATATATTTATTTTTATTTCTCTTAGTATTATCAATTACTTTTTTTATTATATTTAATTTATCTTCTGTAGTGTCAAGATACCATTTTATATTTCTATCAGTTACATTTACTTCTAATTGGCTAAGATAATTAGAATTTAAAAGAGGCTTAGCTTCTTTTATCATTTGACCAATAGGAAACAAATCATGATTTAATTTCTGTTCCAATAATTTTGAAGAAACTATTAATATATTATAAATGCCTTCTTTAATTATCTCTTTATCAATATCATGAGTTATAACTAGAATATCTATATCGCTATTTCCGTCTTCTTCCCCCCTTGCATAGCTTCCAACAAGATAAATGCCTATTACTTCATTTAAGATTATATATTTATTAAGAATGCCAATTACATCAGAGAGTATAATTTCAGGTGTTTTCCTCATAAGCTCAACCCTAACTTCTCTATTAAGCCAAGCTCTTGGAAGTATCACTGCCGAAGAATTTCCTGCTTTAACCGTTTTTTTAATCTGAATTTCCATTACTCATCCTCCAAAAAATCTTCATCTTCTTCAATTTGTTTTAAAAATTTATCATCAATTTCCTTTCTCCAATAATCTTTAGTAGTGTCAAGCCTGCCCTTCTCATTCAGAATATTCTCTTCATGCTTGTCAATTTGTTTCTTAATCGCTTTTATTCTTTTCTTTCTTAGCTTCTTCATATGTTTTCTGTCTTTTCCCATGTTCTAACATGTACTTACATATTTATAAAGGTTTCTGTAGATAAATTTCAAAAATGCTCTGAAAACATGCAATATCTTTACCTGATTTTAATGAGTAAGCTACTGAGAATAGATTTAATTTAATCCAACTTAAATCATGCTAAATTTTTCTTAAATGAAAAATTTTATATTACATATTTTAAAAAATGTTCTGAAATCATGCCATATTCTTCCCTAATTTTAATGTGAAAGTTAGTGATTTCTTGCCAGTTTTAATTGCTCAATATAATATTAATTCAATAGTTATTTTTTTACATTTCAAGATAATTTTATAATAAAAATAAAAATCACAGCGCCTCAACTTCTTTTCTTGGCTTCATGAATCTCATCTTGTATTTATTGAAATAAATGCTTCTGTCCAAAGAAGGGTGTTTTTTTCTTGGGCTTTTGTCTATTGAATAACCCACAGGAATAATTGCTTCAATGTAAATGTTATCTGGAATCTTTAAAGCGCTTCTAACTTGTTCTTCATCAAAAGCTCCAACCCAACAACCTGCAAGTCCCAAGTCAACTAACTTCAACAAAAAATTCTCAATTGCAGCTCCTGCCTGTTGTCTTACATACATTTCTCCTAATTCTTTGCCGTAACTCCTTATAGTATCAATAGGATCACTGCAGACAACAGCAACATAACTTGCCTCAGCAACAAAATCTTGCTGGCTTGCCTCTGTTAATTTGGCAATAATAACCGGATCATCAACAAGAATAAATCTAACGCTTGAAATATTGCCCGCAATTGGTCCTTGCAACCCAGTTTCAAACGCCTCAATAATATGCCTCCAGTTTGGCTTCTTAGAATGAAACTTTCTGACACTTCTCCTTTCTTTTATTACCTTGTCAAAATCCATAATTAAACAAGGAAAAAGCTATATTTAAAGTTTTATCTAAAACTTTAGAATCAAAAAAGATAACACTGATTAATCTATAAAGGTTAACACATCAAGCTAATAAATCATTTAAAGGTATCGTAGTATTTTCAAAAAATTTAGTTAAACACACAATACTTCTAAGTTAGATCTGCTATTTTCTTAATCTAATTATAAAATCTATAATTTTTTACATTTACATATTAAACAATAGAATATTTAAACTTCATATTATTAAACAAATAATGGCAAATGAAGATAAAAGAAAAAGCAGAATAATATCCCTTGATGATATTGACAGGCAAAATAAGATAAGACAAAGAACGCAGTTTAGAGATGATATATCTGAAGATGTAAGTTATGTCATCAATAAAGTAACTGGAGGAGATAAGGAAAAACAGAAAAAATCCCTTTTCAAGCGCTTTCTTATGATCCTTGGAATAATTCTGCTTATTATGATTATAATAAATATCCTCCTCGGAAACATCTGGCTTATTAAATTCTTTATCAAAGAGTTTTTTGGATTTTAAAATAATAAAACTGATAATACCAAATCTATTAATTAATGCTTAACCTATTTAAATCATGCAAAATTTCTCCTATTAAAAGGAAAGTTTGATAAAGAAAACCATTGGTTGTCTTTATTATTTTCTATTGTATGAATTCAAAAATTTCTTGAATCAATGCCACATCTTTCCCTAATTTTTACATCTTAAGTTACTGGTTTTAATATTTTTAAATTGATTGTTCTATTTTCCCTCTTCCATCATAATATACTTCTCAACTTCAAGAATCTCGGCAAGTTCCTTAGCGAGTATTGCATAGTATTTACTGGGTTTCTCAATAACTCCCCATTCCTTCTTATAAGGCTGGTCTCCAACTTCTAAGTCATAATATTGCATTCCATCCTCAATTGCTTTTTCTATATCTTTCTTAAGTAGAAAAGTTGGTGTCGAAAGTGATTTATATTTTCTATTCCACCAGCAACCCATATAAAAAATAGTCTCTTTTTTTTCATTCTTCATTGCTATATGGACTGCAATTAACTCTCCATTAAGATACGCGCTTATTGTATAACACCTCTCCTTCCACAATTTAATTCTTCTTTGCAGGTCTTTCTTATCTTCTTTCCAAAGCTCTAAAAACCATTTCTTGCTTTTATCAAGAGCATCTTTTTCATTATATACTAATTTTATTTCAGCATTCTTTTTTTCAACCCTTCTCAAATCTTTTCTTAAATCATTGTCTAAATGCAATTTATCAAAGCTATCTGGGAGCTTTATTATATTTGTAAGCTGGTCTTCTTCTTTTGATTCAAAACCAATTTTACAATCTGGATGAATTTCCCATAAGAAAAATGGTTTAGGTAAATTCTTAATATCTTTCTCATCAAGCCAAGCATAAGGAAAATATGCAATATCTTTCCAAGTCCAATAAAAAAGTTTTTTATTTTTATCAATTATGATTTTTTCAAATTCCATGCTAATGCTCTCCCATTTTATGCCAGTCCCAGAATACTTTTAATTCATGGCTTTTCCAGTTTCCTTTTGCACTTTCTAAATACTCTTTTTCTTTTTGCGTTGCAACAACATGTGCTTCTTCATCAAGCCTAAGCTTAAACTCTTTAACTAAAAAACTTTCAATTACTTCATGAATACATAATGCCCTGAATGATTTTTCCTTTTCTCTCTCGCCAAAATTTCTGTCTATAAAAATTTCTTTCCTCTTCCTGCTCCATTCTGCCACATGATCTTCTCTTTTAATAGTAATCTTATCTGAAATTTTATGATTAAAAAAACTAAGTGAAATTCTGTTTCCAGAAAACCTAATATTCTTTACAGGCATTTTTAAAAGAATTTTAACAAAATCTCTATTGCTACTCTTTTTTACCATATTATCATTAATAAAATTAATTATTTAAATTAAACGCTTTAAAAAACAGTCCAAAAGGTAGAAAGGGAGAGACTGAAATTCTATTATTATGGTTCTATTAATAATTCTCTTAAATTACAGTAACTTAAATCAGTTCTATGTTTACCATCAACTACATAATAAGCTTGATTAGAATGAGACTCACGTTCAGTAAGAACACCTACAAAAATACCCATACCAGCACTTGTCACAATTGCCATTTTTCCGTAATTTCTATTTATACTCCCCTGTTTTTCTTCTGCAGTTGTCCCTATACCTACTTTAATATATTCACTTGCTAATCGTTCCATATTATATTGTATAAATATTCTATTTTTAAATTTAATGATAGTCTAAAATATAAAACGCCTCGGGGAGGACTCGAACCTCCGACCCCACGGTTTCCGTTTGGTCTACCAAAGGCAGATACAACATGTAACAGCCGTGTGCTACTACCTATTGCTCCTTCTTTATGCCATTATCAGCTAAAAAAAGTCTGAGCTACCGAGGCAAATTCATCTAATCCTAAAATTAAATGATTATCTAAAATCCGATAATATCTATATAAACCTTTTGGGATGACAACAAACACTTTATATTTAGGCTCTAAATACGAAATTTTATCTTTCAGTTTATAAGATTTAACTTCGCCTCTCCACATCGTGCATTCAATAATAATTTTTTCGTTTATCAGAAAATCTGGGAAAAAGTATTTATCTCCAGATTTAATCAAAGGTTCATACTGATAATCTAACCCAAGATTAAAAAAGATATCTGCAACTTTCTTCTCAAATAAGTTTCTTACTAATTCCCCTTTTTTAGTTTTATAATTATATCCTCCTATTTTCTTAAATCTATTATATTGTAATTTATAATATTCCTCGGGTTTGTTAGTTTTCATATAATGATGCCATTTTTTCAATTTCCTAGATTGTATATCCTGAAGCTTTTTCATATCCCTTTCAAAAGTTCCTTTTTCTTTCTTAGCTTTAACACAATTTAGCCCTCCAGATTTTTGTCTAAAATTATCCTCGAGTTTATTAGTAATATATTTCTCAATATTTTTAATCCCAATAAAACCTAATAATTTACTAACTCTCTCGTCTGGAATAAACCCACCAACCAAATATCTATCAATAGAAGAACTAGGGACGTTAATCTGTAAAGCTAATTTTCTAGAAGAACCTGCTTTCTTAACTGCTTTATTAATTAATTGTTTTTGATTATTTAATTTAAGATACATATAATAAATAATAAAACATAGTTTAAATACTTTTCCCTCCATAATAAACTAGCGGGGCAACTAACTAATACTCTCTTTTATGACTCTTCTCAAGTCTTGCATAAACATTTCCCTGCTTGCTTCCTTTTATTAATGAAATAACCGCTTGCCTTGCATTCTCAAAATCACTGCTTTCAGCAATAATTGCAACATCATTATCTTTTACAGCAATAATAGCATTTGATAAATCCTGAAGAACCCTTAATGTTTTCCCTTGAGTTCCAATAATTCTTCCTTTTATTACCTTTAGATCATGCCTTTTTGTATGGTCTTTAATATGAATCGCCTCAAACAAATAATCCTCATTCAGCAAAAGCAAGGCATCTTCAATTAAAAATGGATAATCCAAGGCAAGTAAAACTCTCTCTGCAAAATACTCATCTACCTCATTATCAAAAGCAGAAGTTATAGAAGTATTCTGGCCCTTAACAGTAATTTTAACTTTGAGCTTTTTCTCCAACTCATCTTTATTCTGAAGGATTTTTCTTGCAGATTTAATATAGAGGCTTTTCATATAAAAATTAGTAAATTTAGGCTTAAATATATTATGAATATTAAAATTAAGGAATATCCAGATTATTAATTCAAATCAAATTTAAAAAAGACTAATAAATTGTGCTAAATTTTTCACATAGAAAAATTTTATATTGTAATGATTCAGAAATTGTTTTGAAATCATGCCATATCCTTGCCTGATTTTAATGAGTAAACTAACGATATTTTATTAAACAATTAAACTTGCATAATTCATTGTATAAGTCAGGTAAAAATATTGCAATATTTTCAAAATAAAGTTTAGCTAAATATATAATATCCCTATTTTACTTACATTGAAAAGCCACATAACAATTTATACTTTAATTATCTTTATCAACGTTTAATATTATTAAATCAGATTCTCTATTCCCTTTAAATATCCTCTTTCTTTTAAGAACTGAGCTTCTGAAGGATTATATTTGAATAAAAGATCTCCTTTCTCATTGTCAAATTCCCATGGCTTTACAATAACAATATCTCCTTCCCTAATCCACAAACCCCTTTTTAACCTTCCAGGAACTCTGCAGTTTCTTGTCTTGCCATCACTGCATTTAACAAGCATTCTGCTGCCTCCAACTCTCTGATCTATCATTCCTAGAAACTCTCCATGTCTGGGAAGTTTTACTCTTACCTTTTGAAATTGATTATTTGGATTTTCCATTTAAAATAATAATAAAATAGAATTAAAAACCTTGCTATTTCTAAAAATAGTAAAAAAATTTAAAACTAAAATGATTTTTTAGCGCCTTCCTTAATAGCCTTCATTGCATTGTCTTCAGACATCATAGCGCTCATTTTTGTTCCGCAGCTTGTACAATTTCCTTGAGCCATAAATCCTCCTCTAGAAGTCTTAAGAACTGTGGGATTTTTCATCTCACATTTTGCTTTGCACTTAACGCAATATCCTTGTACCATATATTCCTCCTTTACAATTATTAATAAATTTATTTGATTTACTAATCTAGTTTAAGAGGTTTTTAAATGCTTTTATTAATAAAATATTACTAAGAAGGAACAAAGAAAATATAAAAGTTACTGAAATTATAATCTATTTTTACTTATTTATTAGAGAAAGTAACTAATCTTTATTAAAAATATTACCAATGTTTAAAATTAATTAATATAATATTACTTAACTTAATAATCTGCATATCATATTTTCAAAATATTTACAAATTAAATCTTAGCCCTCACAGAATGTTTTGCTCCACAAGCCAAGCAATGTAAAAATAAAAATTCGCCTTGCTTGATTAATTCTGTATCCGGTTTCTTACATTCTCTGCACATAACAAATTCCTCAACATAAAATATAATTTTATCATTTATTTGCTGCGATTGAATTTTCCTATTCAAAACAAGCCTTTCATTTTCTATTTTTGAAAAAGCAGCAAGTTCACGGGAAAGAAACTTGGCTAAATGAAGGCAATCCCTTCGCAAATAAGAACATATTTGCAAAAAATTAGAAATTATGGTTTTATTCCCTATAACTTGTGCATTTGCTTTAGGAATTTCAAATCTTTCAGCATAAGAACTAACGCTAACGGGCTTTACTTTTTCATATGCTTCGTTTAATAGTTCTTCGTAGCTCTCCATAATTCCTATACCATAATACCCTTTAAAAAGGTTTATAAAAACAATCTTCTTATAATAAACATGTTTAGAATAAAAAATTTTATCATAGGAATTGCAATTATGATACTTACAAGTTTTGTTGCAATCTATGGTATTCAGACATTTTATCAAGAAGAGCCTGCTTGGGAGAATTATTGCGGAAATATAACTTCCCCACCTTATGAATTAAACATAACTTCCCAGCAATGCGAATCTCTAGGTGGAAAATGGAATCCAACTTATATTGATAGAACCTATCCAGTGCCTGTAAAAGGAACTCCTGAAGGATATTGTGATTATTACTATGAATGTAATCAAAAATTGACAGAAGCTCAAAAAATCTTTTCCAAAAATGTATTTTTAATATCTGTTCCAGTAGGAGTTATATTAATTATAATTGGTGGAGCATTATTTGGTCTTGAATCAGTAGGGGCAGGAATAATGCTTGGAGGGATAATAACCTTAATTTATGGAGCAAGTAGATACTGGCCAAATGCAGGAAACAAGTTTAAGTTTGGTATTTCTCTAGTTGGTTTAATAATTGTAATAATTCTTGCATACTGGCTTAATAAAAAAATGAGCGAAGAGAAAAGCAAGGGAAAATGGAACTCTTTTGTTGATAGGTTTAAGAGGAAATAAATTTTCTAAAAAAGCTATAATCTAATATTATATTATTTTCAATAATATTCTGAAATCATACCGTATCCTTGCCTAATTTAAAGTAGGTAAGCTACTAACCATTAGAATAATCATTTAATCTATATTTAATTCTCTTTTATTATTTTCAAACCTATAAAATAATCACTTTTAAAAACCCTCTCTTCCTCTTTATTCAATTAATTTAAAATGTTATCAATTTGGTTATACTCTTTAATAAGTGTTTTTATTGTAAGCTTGATTTCTCTTATTGGAGTTGCAACTTTATCAATTAAAACAGAAAAACTTGAAAAATTTCTTATTTACATGATTTCGTTTTCAGCAGGAGCTTTGCTTGGAGATGCTTTTATCCATCTCTTACCAGAATCTTTTGAAAAAAGCGGTTTTGTTCTTTCAATTTCTTTGTTCACTTTATCTGGAATTGGTTTTTCTCTAGCTACTGAAAAAATAATTCAATGGCGCCATTGCCACCATCCAACAACTCGCTCACATCCACACCCGTTAACAACAATGAATCTTATAGGAGACAGTGTCCATAATTTTATCGACGGAATAATAATAGCTGCAAGTTATTTTATTTCAATTCCTGTAGGCATGGCTACAACCCTCGCTGTAATATTTCATGAAATACCCCAAGAAATAAGCGAGTTTGGAGTTTTGTTATACGGAGGGTATACAAAATCAAAAGCAATTCTTGCAAATTTTTTAATAGCACTCACAGCGGTTTTAGGAGCTGCATTAACACTAATTATAGGAACACAATCACAATCAATTTTGACATTTCTCATACCTTTTGCAGCAGGAAATTTTATTTATATTGCCTGCTCTGATCTTATTCCAGAACTGCATAAAGAAAGTGAGAATATTTCTAAGTCTATAATTCAAATATTTTTATTTATTTTAGGAATAGCTGTAATGGCTTTGCTTTTAATGTTAGAATAAAAAAGTGTCAAAATCATAAGAATTAACTCCTTAAACTTAAAACCCTATAAGCCATTTATAAATTTTATATGATGAAAATTTATCATTGTAATAATTCAAAACTTTTCTGAAATCATGCCATAATTTTATATATTTTATTCTTTAGAATTAGAATTTTTAGATTATTTTTTTAATTTAAGATATATTCATAATTATTCACACTCCCAACCATCTTAACAACCCGGGCCTTGGCTCGTATATAATTCCCTGCTCTAAAGCTTTCTTAATCTCTTGATTAATTAATTCAGGGGCTGAATGCAACTCCATTATCAATTTTTCAGAACTTATTCCTTCTGGTTCTGAATCCTTGATTCTTTGTTTTATCTGGTCTGTTAAAGCCAAAATTTCATTTTTATCAACAACTTTGGGCATTTCTTTTTCAAATTCTAACTTTCTTACCAAAAGGTATCTCGGATCCTGAATTTTCATGATCTCAGGAGTGAGGTAAAGCTCATTATTATACCATCTTAATAAACCAACAACCATAATAGTGTCTCCCTGATTAATATTCTGGAATTTAGCAACATCATCACCAAATATTTTAATTCTAATCTGCCCAGAAGCATCATCAATAGTCAGGCTAACATACTGTTTTTCGCTGGAATTATATTTTTCAACAACATTTGCAACAATATTAACTCTAACAACTCTTTTATTATCTAGCTCAAGAAATCCGAATCTTTCATTATCCATAATAGGTTTGCCACTTAAGATATCTCCAACCCTTAATTTGTAAGCTATTTGTCGTTTAAAATCTGC
This sequence comes from Candidatus Pacearchaeota archaeon, assembly GCA_016186425.1. Lineage (GTDB taxonomy): Archaea > Nanobdellota > Nanobdellia > Pacearchaeales > GW2011-AR1 > JACPLR01. The sequence continues at coordinate 18,368 of JACPLR010000007.1, forward strand.
CATATTCCCTCTTTTTACTCTATATCAAATAAAAAAGAGAGTTTTTAAGTGTTTAGTTAGTAGATTAATATTACATATTGAAGGATAATAATATTTATAATATAAATTAATTAAAAGAATAAATGGCTGTAAATGAAAAATTAGAGAAGGTTGTTTTAGAAGCAATGGTAGATTTCTTAAATGAGCGTGATCCTTCATTTAACTCAATGTGTGATGGTGAAAAAGAACTTGGATTATCTTTACTTACTGAATTTTCAATGGCTAAAACAATGGTGGATGAAATATCTAAAGTAAGGATACATGTTAATAATATTATTATATATGGCTATGATTTTAATCAAGAGCATGATGAAGAACCGGCTAAAGAAGTATATGAAAGAGCTGTAAAAAATACCAAAGAATTTAGCGGACATCCTAACATGGAATCTTTTGTTTCATCGGGAATTGTTAAAAATAGATTTGGATGGTATATTACTCATATATAAATCAGGTTAAATTTTTCAATTGAAAAATTTATTATTGTAATGATTCAGAAATTGTTTTGAAATCATGCCATATCCTTGCCTGATTTTAATGAGTAAGTTTCAAATTTTTATTAATTATCCTGTAGATATTCCTTTTTTAAAGCAATCTTAAACCCTCTGAATATATCCTGATTTTGGAACAAAAATATCTCCAGACATCCTAAGCTTTTCAATTGCCTCATCTAATTCAGCCTTATTTATTTTATTTTCAAGTTCTTTTTCAAGTTCTTCCATAGGAATTAATTTTCCCATTTTTGATTCTAACTTAATAATTGCATCTCTAACCTCAATAAACTTGCCTCTCTTGCTTGTCGTTACTCCAGTAACTATTTTATCAATGTCAAAAGTCTTTGTCTCATAATCATAACCTGCCTGCATTAAATAAAATTTCATCAGATTAATTGCCCTCAAAGAATCTTCTTTTTCAACAATAGGAGATAAGCGAGTTTTAGCAGAAGCCTCGCTTAACCTTACTAAAGCTTCTAATTGCCTTGCAGTAATTGGAATTGGCTTTAACGGAGAATCCGACGCTGTTGGTGCGTTTCTCAAGCTCACATAAAAATTCTTTATTTCTGCAACAGCTTCATCAGAAAGTTTAGGTATTATTTTTTGTTTTGCATAAGCAACATATTTTCTAAATAACTCTGGTTCTATACTCCCTCTTAAGATAGTATTTTGTTGTTCAAATAAAACATGAGACGCAATTGCTTCATCTCTCGCTTTTTCTGGCAAATCCCTTAACATAAAAATAACATCAAACCTGTTTAATAAAGTTGGCTGAATATCAATTTGCTGTGCAATTGCCTGATACGGATCAAATCTTCCAAATTTTGGATTCCCCGCAGCAAGAACACTTGTCTCAGCTCTCAAACTCGCCTGCACATTTGCCTTGCTTATTGTTACAGAATTATGCAAAACCATATTATTGGAAATAAAAGAATGATTTGGTTCAATAGTCACGTCATAAACCCATTTTATATCTTTATTCTTGATAATTTCAACAGATTTTATTTTAGACCATCTTATTTTGCCTTTCGAAACTATTGGGAAGGGATCTCCTTTTTTAGTTTTGATTGCCGAATTAGTAGTAATCTTTTTATTTTTTTTAGTCCAGCAAGGATGTTCTGGAGTAACAATAACCTCACGTCCATTATTTAAATTAATCTTAACAAATTTATTCGAGGCAATATGCCTGCTAACTTTATCAATTTTAACTGGATAAATAGATTCAAAATCGGTTGTTAAAATTTTTAATCCATTATTTAAAGGTAATATCTCGCAATTTATTCCATTAATTACATTATTTTTATCCTTTTCAATTAAATTGTCAACAAATTCCCCTATTTTTATTTTAGAGCCATCTGCAAAACTTAAATTAAAATTAGGCAAATAACATTGCTGTTCCATTGCCTCATGCATTGCGCTTCTATCCTGCTCATCCATTTTTTCAATTTCATCAATGCAAACAATTCCTTTGTTGCTTAATACCATCGCCCCGGCTTCTAAACTCCATCCTTTTAAAAATTCATCTCTGACAACAGTTGCTGTTAACCCTGCACCACTTGCCCCTCTGCCCACAACGTAACGCCCCTTAGGGGCAATTTTAGAAACAAACTTTAGGGTTATAGAATTATGTACTCCTATACCATTTGCTACAAATGTATTTGTGCCTGGAATAAATAAATCATAAACTTCTTCCTGGGTTTCAACCTCTTCAATCTTATCAATTTTAGACCATACTATTGGGCTATAAGCAATTTTTTTTAAAATATCAAAATCAGGCATTTTCTCTTTTGTTTTTTTCTGAAACATCTGAAGAATTTTCCTTAACCTTAACCTACCTATCTCCCCTCTTTTCTCAACAGTCCTCATTTCTGCAGCAAAGGTTCTATTTCCATCAATTCTTCGGTTATATCCAAGTTTCTTGGTTAAATCATAAACCAACTCTCCAACAGGAAGAAGATTATAATAACTGTACATAGGTTTATTATAAGATAAATATTCTCTTCCATAAAAATTAAAGCTATCCCTAAATTTTTGTATCATTTGAGTCGGAACAGAAAGGGAATAATATTCTGTTTTCTTCCCTTTATATGTATAAACTCTTGAAATAATCCTGTTTAAAATTCCTATTGAGAATAATAAATCAGAAGTTCCATGTGCAAGATCTTTTGATACTGTAATAAGTTCAAATCCTTTAATTCTTTCATCGTCTTTAATAAATCTCCCGTCTCCAGAGAAAATTCCAGAGATTAATCCTTTAATGAAATCTCTAGGGGCAAAATAAGCAAAATCCGGAATTTTCTTAATTCGTGAATAGTTTCCTTTTACTTTGCTTTCTCGTTTTTTATCAAGATTATAACAGTAATATTTTAATAAATTAGAAAGGCTTTTTGATGAAATTAAAATTCCGTCTTTAGTATTCTTATCAACATTAAGCCCAATTTCATCTGCAAAATTAATTAATTTTTGCTTAAATTTCTTATTTTTATTTGAAATATTAACAGTTTTATCAGATCTTATATATCCTTCACTTAAAAAAGCTCCTATAAAAAAACCAAATTGCTCATTTAAGAGTATTTCGCTCGGCAACTGCTTTGAGTTAGTTAAATAAGTATTAAATTTATCAGTTTTTAGTTTTTTAACAGATTCATGGTGAAAATTAATAGGTAATGGCAAATAAGTGTTTTTATCTAAGTCGCTTCCTTTTATTGGAACTATTTCTCCTTCTTTAGATAAAGTGATAAAAGAATGATCTAAAGTAGCTATTACACTTTTCCCGTGTTCGGTTGTTACCTTTATAAGTTTTTTTTCAGGAGAGTGTTTTATTATTTGTTCAACTTTCTTCCATTTTGGAGCATGATTATTCATGTCAATGGTCAAAGTTTTTAAGCTATGCGGATATTTTCCAAATTTATTAAATAAACTTTCAATAGTATCATATCCATATTCTTTATTGTTAAAATACAAGACTTTCTCATTCTTGCCCAAACTTTTGGCCACGCCTGGATCCCCCACTAAAAGTATATGTATGTCTCCTCTTGTAACAGTTCCATCAACTTTTTGTTTTTTTATTCCCCCAAATAACTGAAGAACAAGTGACTGCTTAACTTCTTCATATCCATAAATGCTTGGAGCGATATTTTCAGTGAGCTTCCGGAAAATATTTTCATCCATTGACAATTCCTTAATTTGCATCTCATCTTCTTCAGAAATCTTTAATTCTTCATAGCTTTCTTCCAGTGGAATAACATTATTTGCATCAATAGCCAAATCAAATCTTGTTGAAACAGACCCTGTTTGCAAAGGGACAGGAACTTCACTTAATATTCCAATTACTCTTACTTTGCTTCCCGGAGTTGTTCGCTCTTCCATTTTTGGGTCAACTAAATCTTCCTTCAAAAAAACATTAAGTCTTCTCGGCTGTTCTCCTCCAATCAAACTTTCAGGACTTTCTTCAATTACAAGTCTTTGAGCATCAACCATTTGCTTGCTTATCAGTTTAAAAAAACCTTTTCTTCCGCAGGAACATCTGCTTGGCTCCTTAAATTTTTTCTCTAATTGCAGAACAGAAATAATAGTTCCGCAGGAAGGACATTCAAACCTTGCGCTGACAACCTGGGGCCTCACATCACTCGCCTGCCTGACAATTCCCTCTATCCAGAGCATTTTATTCAAGTGCTTTGCCCTTATATTCCTTATTTTAACAAAGTTATCATCAGGCAAATCAAGCAGCCTTATCCTGGGATTTTTAAGAATGCCTATTTCCTGAAGCGAAACTTCTAGATTATTAAGAATCTCTTCAGGCTTGTCAAGCAGCATTTCCGCAATCACATGTGAAAAAGAAGCCAAATCATTAAAACTCATAAAAACTATATTTTCTCCAGACCTAGCTGCTTCTCCTATCTGTTTCTTATAAAAATTAAAAAAACCCTTTGCCTCTGCAACAAATTCTTCTTGTTTAAGTTTATCCATTTTCACCTCTTTTATTAACTTATAAACTATCCATTTATAAAATCTTTAATTAACCGCGGTATTTATATTCATTTCTATTCAAGAATATATATTAAAAACCCTTCTGATAACTGAAAGATGACGAAAATAACTACAGAAATTTAAATAGATAGATTAATAAAATCGAAGAAAGATAATATAATGAAAGAGAATATGAGAAATAAACCGCTTTGTTATGCATGTAAAAAACCTATATCATTAAAAACTGATTTAACTATTGGTAGCATATATCCAAGATTTCCTATATATAGAATGTTCCATTCAAAACATTATGATAATTTTATGCTAAAAGGAAAATGGCATAAGAATATTATAAAGACATGGAAACCTGCCAAATATTCTCCAAAACTTCTAAAAACATACGATAGAAAATTTAACAGACAAATTGGATTTACTTATATGAATTTTTTCCATAAATTAGGAATTTTCAAACTAAATTCTATAAATCATTGGATAATGTCTTTAATATATGCTGGATTAGTTTATGTATTACTCTTCCCAATATCAAATTTAGGAAGAATATGGCTTTATATGTTAGGAACTCTTATCATAATCGGTTTTATATATGAAATAATTGTACTTATATATTTTTATCAGAAATATTTCTAATAAAAAGAAAACTCATAAAGAAAAACATTGGCTATTAAAAGGAAGCGCCATAAGAGAAACCTTGGTGTCTTTTATTATTTTATATTATATAATTCAAAATAATTATGAAATACCGCAATATTTTTACTTGGTTTATCAATTAAATCTATTTAGTTTAAAATTTTTAATTATTATATATCAATAACTGTTCAGTTTGTTACAATTTCAAAATATCAAGATAATATTAAAATCAACGAACTCTGAGTTGATTGAATAAACAAATTAAGAAGTATAATTAAATTATTTTAAATTTCTCGCAAGTAGAAATTTAGTATTGTAATGATTTAAGAATATTTCTGAAATCATGCCATATCCTTGCCTAATTTTAATGAGTAAGTTTCAAATTTTTATTAATCATCATGTAGAGATTAGAATGTTCTATAAGTTAATACCACAACAAGTTAATTCTTATTTCTCACTCAATGCCTGCTTGATATTCTTGTTTAAAATAACCATGCTTTCATCAAGCTGCTGTTTGTTTTTCGTGCCTGTGCACACTAATTTTCCGTTGCTGAATAATAAAAAAGTAGCATTCGGCTCAATTAGCTTGTATACCAGGCCAGGAAACTGTTCTGGTTCGTATTCAGTATTCTGCAATGCCAAAGCAAGATAATTTAAGTTTAGTTTTAAATCAATGCTTCCGCTTGCAACAATGTTTTGGACAGTTATCTTGGGCTTGTCAGTAATTTTAACATTAATCTTTCTTAGTTGTTTAATTACTTGGTTGATTACTTCTTTAACCTGTGATATTGATTTTGTTCCAGTGCATACTAAATTTCCTGAAGAAAAGACAAGAACAGCAGATTTTGGCTTTTTGATCCTTAGTACCAAGCCAGGAAACTGCTCTGGATTATATTCTGTATTTGTCTGAGTTCTTGCTAACTTGGTTAAACTAACTGGTTTTCCTAAAGAAGCAGTAGCAACAATATTCTGCACAGACAAATTACCTTTCATAATCCTTTATAAAGGGGATTGCTTTATAAACCTTTCTGAATGAATTTTCAAGAAGATATTTTCTAAATATATCATATTTTTACCTAATTTAAATGTGAAAGTTACTGGATACTATTATCAACTCAATTAATTAACATAATCTTGCTTAACTTAATAATTTGTTTCTTACATTTTCAAGATATGTTTTTGAATTAATGCAATATCTCTCCCTAATTTATCCATTTTAGCTGTTATTTTTAATATATTTTCAGTTAAATTCGTTATATAAATATAATTATAGATTACATAGCACAATAAGTTTTCATCGTCGAGAAAAATCCAAATTCCTGAAACTTTTATCTTCAGTTCCTTTGTTTTGCGTGGATTGTGAATTAATTGCTGTTCCAGATCCACTGCCTGGCGCTGGTTTTTGGAGGGTTTTCAAATTGCTAGTTTTGCCACTATTTCTCTTGCGATAAAGCACAACTATTATTGCAATAATAGAAATAATAATTAAAATAATTATAACAATCAATATGATAAGCCAAGTTCTGTTTAATTTCTGCGGTTCTGCAACAGGACACATGCCGCTGCAATCATAGCTGCAGGTATCGCAACTCTCTCCATTATCAGTATTGCAAACATTATCTCCGCAATAAGGAGCTTCAACAACAGGTGTAGGAGGTGTTGTAATAACTATCGGACAGGCTCTTATTTCTTCGGGTTTTCCACTATCTCTATTACATATTATATCTCTACATGTTCTCGTACCACAACTATAAGTTTTATTAGACCAAGTAGTACAACTCCATGTTGAATCACACCTGCCTCCCCCTCCACCTCCGCCGCCACCAGGCGGCGGCTGTGATGGATTTGCCTGACACTGATTATTAGCATTGCAAAATTGTCCAGAAGGACAATCAGAACTTGCAGCACAACCACTTGCTCCTCCTGTAAGTAAATTAAGAATTTGCTGTAATAATGTCTGATTTAATGATGTATATCTTAATTTACATACTCCCTCAACACAAAGCGAATTCAAGCATTCATAATCATTTAAACAATTTGAACCTCTCTGTCTCTGATTTAATAATGTGCCATTTAAACAATATTGGCTATTATTAAAAACATCTCCTTCATCAATGCAAATATTCAGGCTATTAACATAACATTGCCCTTGATTAGGGCATGTCGAAGAAGGTTGAGCATAAACTGATTGAAAACTAAAAAATAAAATAAATAAAAAAAAGAAAGGCAATACAAGAAAAGGTAAAAGTTTTTTTACCATCTTAACCTCCTGCTGCTTGAATACATTGATTTCTTGAGTCTGAATTAAATGGATGTTGTATAAAGCATGAGATTGCAGCCCATATGCTTTTTAATAATCCTGTTTGTTCTTTAAATGCGCCACAAACTCCTTCTATACAAACATTGCTCTCACACTCATAATCATTTAAGCAAGAAGCAGTAGAATTCCCCGCTTTTTTATATACAAGTGTCGCAGGATCACAATACCATACTTTATTATCATTTGATTTTACTCTGGTTTTTCCAGGCACTTCGCTTGAAATTCCATTACCAGTATTAGCTAAACATTTATTTCTTCCAGGAGGGCCTTCACAATTTGCGCTGCATTGTCCGTCTTCACAACGAGTCTGCCCTTCTGGACATGCTTCTATTTTTACAAATGTTCTCCCATCAGAAGATTCATAAGCATCATCTCCATACCATAATACTACCTTATTATTAATTTTCTCAACATATCCAACACTAGGCACTCCAGAAGGCAAACCGCTTAATTCTCCAATAACATTTATATAATTGCCTCCAGAACTTGAATTTGATTTATATAATCCAATACTCATAGGTGCAGTTGCTGAAGAACCCGATGTTGCAGGGCTATTAATTGTTCCTACAATCAAATACCATAAATAAACAGCATCATCGCCAGTTAAATTAGAGTAATAACCTAAGTTTGGAATCTTATTTGTTGGAAGTCCTCCTTGATTAAACAGAACATTTGCAAAAGTTCCGTTTCCGTATCCAACATATCTATCACTTCCATTCCATAAAACTATTCTTCCCCCATGTCCTTCTAATGGATGCCAATAAGCATCTGTAGGAATAAAATCTCCAGGTAATTTTCCTCCCTCTCCACTGCCTCCTCCTGTACTAGATGAAAGTCTTTGCATTTTCCCGGTAGTATTCCTGAAATATATTTCCCTGTTTGCATTCCATAATAAAATACTATCATTTCCAGGAAATCCTTGATAATATCCTATAACAGGTTTAAAGTCTGCTGGCAAACCTTCTGCAACCTTAGTTGTAAATTGTGTAAACCTTCCTGTGTTTCCTCTATAAATAAATGCAGCTCCACTCTCATTCCATAAAACAATTGCTCCTCCGCCATACGGATGCCAATATCCAAATTTAGGTATGAATCCTGCCGGCAATCCAGGATAAGCTCTTACTCCTTCAATATCTCCGCCACCACCGCCAGTGCCTCCAGCACCACTTTGGCAAAATCCAGTAGCAGCATTACAAAAACTTTCTGTAGGACAATCTTGTCTTTCTGTTGCAGGAGCGCAAGGAACTCCAGGAAGGGTATTTGTTTGAGCAGTGCAAGCAGCATTAGTGCCACTGCCTGCTGTTAAAGTTATATATTTTACAATTGGAGAAACAGTTCCAGAATTAAAACTACATGCAGAACCATTCCAGATTTTATAACCTGTAACATCTTTTACAAGAATATATATTTCTTTATTAGAAGGGACAGCTAAAGAAACTCCTGCTTCAGAATAACCTGCCATAATCTCATTAACCCTGCTGCTTATAATTAATTGATTAGTTGTTTTATCATAAACTTCAACTGTTCCTGATTTATCCACTGCAGAAGCGGGTATAAAAAAATGAACACTAAGAGTAGTAGTCCCTGCTACAACGACTCTTTCAACAGCTGTAAAAGTTGCTCCGTCAGTTGATTCATAAGCATCAGCTCCATACCATAAAACAATTTTCTTTCTTATATTATCAAAATAACCTGCAGTTAACACTTGATTTGTTGGCAAACCAGTAGGAGAAATAAGATTAAACTTGTTCTCTGACTGGCTCCAATTATAAAGTTTCAGCTGCCCATTAATTTCATACCATAACTGAACCCCTTTCTGTGCAGTAGAAAATTCGTAATAATAACTGACTTTTGGAGTTCCTGTTCCTGGCAAATTATAATTTACAGGATTAATTTGTGAAAAAACACTATCGCTAGCTGCAATATACCATTTTGTTGCATCAAATAAAGAAACTCTTCCGCCGGTAGTTCCCAAATTATGCCAGTAACCTGTCTTAGGAACAAAGTCGTAAGGCAATTCTCCCGGCTTTGTATCTGCTGCATTGCCAATTCTATCAGAAATTTTAGTATATTTTCCTATTACATAACTCCAAAGATACATAACCCTATTACTATCACTTAATATTATTGTTTCTTTTCCAGAAAATCCTTGATACCATCCATAGGTTGGCTTGTAATCTCGTGGCAAACCAACAATATCTTTTCCTCCAGCTCCAGCATCATTCCATAAAGCAAAATTAACTCCATTAGTTGAATAGTAAACTCTCCCATTTGCATCCCATAATACAAGAACCCCTTTATTTGTTGCAGGAGCTGAAGGATTTCTATGCCAATATCCAAACCTTGGAGTAAACCCTGCAGGCAAACCAGTATACTCTCCAGAAGTTGCTGGGCATGATTGTATCTCACTTGGCTTATTAGTTATAACTCCGCAATTATTGGAATCTGTGCATGTTCTTGTTTTAACTCCATTTACACAATTTACATTATCCCATGATGCAGGATTGCAAGTCCAGGACGGAGTGCAAGTAACCGAACCCGGACAAGGATCAAATTCACAATTCAAAGCAGGATTTCTTCCAACAGAACTTCCATCAGGACAAATTTTAGCTTCCTTTGTACAAGCAGAAGTACATTGAGTTGTTCCAGTTCCTGTTTCTAATGTTATTGTTTTTGTAACAACGCCTCCACTTACAGTAAGAGTAAAAGGACAATTTATACCATTAAAATCTTTATAGCCATTAACATCTTTAATATAAATATAAATAGGAATATCAAGAATATTTGCGCTAGAAGATGAAGGAAATGAAGCTGAAAAAGCACCGGCAACTTGTAACCCCAACCTAACATTATTATTAGAATCTAAAACTTGATTATCAGACGCTCTTCTTATTTCTATTGTAGCAATATTATCTGCAGAACCCTGAGCATTTGCAACAACATCCAATCTTGGAGGAGAACTCAACTGCGGCTTACCTTTAAAAGAATCAATAAAATCAGTAAACCAATTTGCAGAAACAAAACTCATCGCCAAAAGAATAAAAATGACTAATATTGATACTAAAATAAATGCGCTCACACCCTTTTTCATTCTTAATTAAGAAAAAAGGCATTTATAAACTTTATTGTAAAATTAAAAATTTGGCAATTCAAAGTGATAACAGAAAATTTGAAATAAAAACTATTTTTTGAATTAAAAAAATAATAGCTCAATTAATTCAGCGTTCATTAATTTCACTATTATATAATATGCTGAAATATAAAAGAAACCTTATAATTAATTTATTGGTTTAAGCTACTAATTATAAATAATCAATATAAGCTTATTTCATCCAACTAATAAATTATTTTAAATTTCTCGTAGGGAGAAATTTAGCATTGTATTGTTTTCAAAAAAAATTTCTCTTTCTCTTTTTACTTCTGTCTTTTATATTCTCTTTCAATATCTTTCAAGCTGGCAATCTCGCTTAATGGTTTGTCTATTCTCAAAGCAGTCACTCTAGGAAATCTTAAAGCATATCCCGAAGAATACGTCGGGGATTTCTGTATTTCCTGAAATATAACAGAGACAATTATCTTTGGCTTGACTTTCACTTCCTTGCCAGAAGATTTAATAATTAAAGGTTTAAGCAAATTAGTTAATTCTAAGAAAGAAACGCCTATATCTAATTTTTCTTTAATACCAGTGCCCACTCTGCCTATTTCTAAAAATTCCCCTTCTCCATGTTTATCAGATTTACAAGCCAAAATAAAACTGCTGAGCCAACCAGCCCTTTTTCCAGTCCCATACTCTGCACCAATAATAACTAAATCAAGATCTCTATGTTCTGGCTTTAATTTTAACATGTAGCCGACTCTTGATCCGGGTTTGTAAACTGCATTTAAATTTTTAATCATCAAACCCTCCTGATTTAATTTTAAAGCCTGATTAAAAAATTCCTGCGCCTTTTTCTCATCATTAGTAATCAATTGCTTTGCGCAAACTAATTTATATTCCTTATTTTTAATAATTTTTCTTAGAGTCTTTGTTCGCTCTATAAACGGCTTGCTAATATAACTTTCTCCATCCAACATAAGAAGATCAAAAACATTAACTTCAACAGGAAAATCCTTAGCCATTTTTTCAAGGTCATACTTTCTTTTAATTCTCTGGCTGATTGACTGGAATGGTAGGTATTTTTTAGTCTTGGGATCATAACCAACAACTTCTGAATCAATCATAAATGACTTGGCATTTACAAATTCTTTAACAAAAGAAACAACATCCGGGAATTGCTTTGTGACATTTTCAAGCCTTCTTGTGAAAAGGCTGATATTGCCTTTTTCATCCTTATTAATCATAAGCCTAAAGCCATCATACTTAAATTCAAATGCTGCCGGTTTTCCGACTTTTTCAAATCCCTCTTCAATAGTATCAACTTTCTGAGCCAACATTGCCCTAATTGGAGCGCCAGCTTTCAAAGTAACCTTTCCCAATTCCTTCAGCCCTTTTCTAGCTTTTTCAAATATTAAAGCCATATCTGGATTAAGATCATAGGCATGCTGAATTATTTCAGAGGCTGATTTTTTATCATCGTGGAAAAAAACTTCTGAAATAGAATCTCTAAGTGTGCTGTCCTGAACTCCAATTCTTAAATCAGCAAGTAATATTCTAACAAGATACTTAGCTTCAATTGGCTTGGAATTAGATAACAATCCAGCAATTAAGTCTATTTTCTTCCCAACAGTCCCTTTTCCCTGCATTTTAGCAAGTTCACGCAAGTCTGAAATTATTTTTTCAGTTGTTAATTCCCCATGAAATAATCCTGATTGTTTTTTTCCAGCTATCAGCAATTCAGCAACCTTTCCAAGATCCCCAATTTTTTTCCATTCCCCAACTATTTTCTCATCGTTAATTCCAGTAGCTTTAGCAAGAGCTTTAATAACTGTCTGTGTGCTTATTCCAATTTCCCTTGCATCATAAGCAGGATACAAGCTTCCCAGCAGCAAATAAAGAACATCTTTATCTTTCTCATTAATTTTCTTCAAGAACTCGGATAATATTGCAATTTTCTCAAGGCGTTTTGTCGTTCCGCCAAGTTCTTCATAAACTTTGCATAATTCAGAATATTTCATAATATTAAAGAAAAGAAAAAAGAATATTTAAGTTTATCCTAAAAAATTATTTATGCATTGCTCACGTTGTTCTTGACTAATTGGATGTGCAATTAAACAAAGGAGAGATATTGCGTACCTCTGAAATGCATTGACTTTATTAATTTCCTCTTTTATAGGCAAACACTCTCCAGATGAACAGAAATTGCTCTCACATTCATAATTATTCTGGCATTTTGCAACGCTTCCATCATAATCTTTTATTTTTTGCTCATTTATATTTCCATCATAATTACAATAAGAGTTTATATCTCTAAGGAAAGTCATATCAACATAATTTTCTTCACTATTTAAAGCAAGAAAATTGATCCCATCAATTCTCACAGGTATTTCTAAACCTTCAGAATCTGGATTAACAATTGTTATTCTATCACCTAAGAATAGATTATAAGTTATATTCTTTTCTTTTCCAATCAAAGTGAACCTTGCTTCATTATCTGAAAGAACATCTAATATAAAATCGTCAACATTATTTATTTCATATAATCTATTTTTATCTGATTCTTCATAAATAAATCTAGTTCCATAAGGAATGCAAACATTGTCGCTGAATTTATAATCAGCCCACCTAGGAACTAAACATCCGGCGCAAATTCCAGGGCTGCAATAAGATTCACGAGTTACATCTGGGCTATTACAATCAGAATTATCAATACATGTTGTTGTTTGTCTTCCGTGAGGCGGACAAATAATAGGCTCTGTCTTGCACTGGTAATAAGGTTCGCATGTTTCCAAACTAATTTCAGAAGAACATTGGGAAAGGCTAACTTCAATTTGACGGGACAAAGGATAAGGTATCTCAAAATCCTCCCAGTTAACAGAGTTAGCATCATTATTTTGCAAGGCATTGATAAAATCATTTAACTTATACTGTGAAAGCTTAAGCAATTCTTCATCAGAAAGTTTTTTTCCACTGCTTACATATACCACAACTGCAATATTATCTTTAATCCATATTACCTCTCGCGTTTTATAATTATATTGGTCAAGATCCTGATTTCCATAAAATACATCCCAATTGCAGATGTAAACTTTATTTTCTTTATTATCTGAACTCCAGTAAGTTCGTGGTTGACATATTCTTCCAGATATAGTAGAATCAATCCAAGAACTTAAATTCAAATCTTGATTATCAAAAACATTAAGATTATAGTCAATATTATAATTCACATTATCATAATAAGTATGCCAAGAAGCATAATAATGAGTTGTAGGATAATCTTTTCCATTAATCCAAACACTGCTTCTTTCACTTGAATTCCACCCAAGGTTATATACTATATTATAATCAAAGAAACTAGCTGGCTGAGCTACTTTTTTAATCAGGTCAGGACAAACATTTGATGGCTCAATAATAATAATAGGACAGTAAAAAGTCATTACATCACTTCCTGTTGTTTGCGGAAAATTCAAAGTTACTTTTATTGCATCCATATTAAATGAAGGACCACTATAAGTTAAGCCATATTCCATTCCACCAATTGAAATTGTTGTTAAACCTTCTATTGAGGTAGAAGCTGTTGTGTAAACTTCATTTGTAAGCACGTCTTTTAATTCGACTTTATCTCCCTCTCCCTGAGGATATGAACTATTTATAACAGTTTGAACTCTTAATAAATAACCAGGAATAACAACATAATTTCCTTTATAAAATACCTCGCCTTCTTTTACTACCACAATCTTGCCTTGAGATTGTAAATTAGTTATATTTATTCTTATTTCATTATTTAAATAACCACAGCCATCAACTTCTGTTAAGCCTCCAACAATACAATCACCATTACTACAACCATTAGGACAAAGATTACAACCTGCTCCTCCTGAATTTGCAATGCACTGCCCATTTTGACATATATAAGTAGTAGTTGAAGTACAAGAAGAGTCTCCAGAACAATAATTCCTAGAAGTTGACGGACAATCACTATCACTAGAACATTGAGAAGTTGATATTCCAACATTTACTTTATAGTAAATTCTTCCATCACCTGACTCGTAAACTTTATCATTAAACCATAGGATAACTTTCTTTCTTATCTTATCAAAATAAGCAATATTCGGAGTATTTGGGATTATTGTGCCATCAGACAATCTTGGCCTTACAGCCCCGCTAAATTTACCAGTAGAAGAATCATATCTATAATAACCTTGAGAGGACCATAAGTTAGTTGACTCAACCTCTCCTATAACATAATTAACAACTGCCAAAGGCAAATTTGGCATTTCTAATAAACTGCTCTGTGAAAATTTTAAATCACTTCCAGCACTATATTCTTTATAAGTTCCACTTGTCTGGCCCCAAAAGATTATTTTCCCGCCATTAAATTTATGGAAAATGCCTTTTTGTAAAACAAAATCGCTAGGCAATCCAACAGCCACCATCATTTCATTTGTAAATGGTTCAAACTTTTTTGTATTCGGATTATAAACATAAACCATGCCATTACCATCTGATAAAATTATCCTTCCATTACCATCTCCAAAAGCATGATAAAAACCAACTCTTGGCTTGAAATCAGAAGGCAAACCAGAAGCAACTTTTTCTGCATCACTCCACTTAACAAATTTCAAACCATCACTTGAAAAATAAGCCTGTCCATTTACATCCCATAAAATTATTTTTCCAACAGAACCAGCTGGAAAGGGATGCCAATAACCAACAACTGGCTGAAAACCATCAGGCAACCCTTCAAATATTGTTGTCCCAGGGCTTAAAGAAACTTCTTTTCCACTTAGTTTATCAAAAAAATCAGTAAACCAATTTGCAGAAACAAAACTTAACGAAATAATAATCATTAAGAACACTATCGAAAATAAAAATAAATTCACCCTCTTTTCCATTTTACTTTAATTAATCAAATAAAAATAGATTTATAAATCTTTATATAAAATTTAGAAAAGAAAAAAAACGCCGAAAATAAGAAAAATTGAGTTAACAATTGTTAAGTGTATATTTTAAAAAATATTAAAAGAAAAAATAAATTAAATGACTAATTAATCAACCTAATAAGCCATGCAAAATTTTTCTAAATGAAAAATTTTATATTACACATTTTCAAAAATGTTCTTGAAATATTACAACAATTCTTCCTACTTTATTAGCTAGAACTTCTAATCTTAAAATTATCAATGATTAATTTTTAAAATCATTGGCTATTAAAAGGAGATGTCATAAGAAGAACCTTGGCGTTTAAAAGGAGATGTCATAAGAAGAACCTTGGCGTTTAAAAGGAGAGTTCATAAAGAGAACCTTGGTTCTTTTTATTATTTATCTCAGCCCTCTCGACTTTCTTCCGGCAGAAGTCAACCCTCTGAAAACTCTGTGCCTGTTTTCAGGCCTGCAGATCCAGTTTATTGTTCTGTCATGTTTTATTTCTGGTTTTTCAGGATCAACTAAAATAACTTCAAAGAAATAATGCTCGCCATCTTTTCCAATCAAATATGAATTCAAAACTTCAAGATTCTTGAATTTTCTTGCAGCTCTCTGCTCTGCAATCCACTGATAATTCATTGAAAGAGATTTTCTTACAGCCAGGCTTGCTCCTGATTTTCTTGCTTTGCTAGGCCTTGGCCTTCTATGCCCCCCTCTTTTCAAGTAAACTCTAGCAACAATAAAACCTTTTTTTGCTTTGTATCCAAGTTTCCTTGCCCTGTCTAACCTTAAAGGTTTTTCAACTTTAACAATAACATTCCCTCTTCTCCATTCAGTCATCCTGTCTCTAAGAGTTTTCTTTTCAGGGCTTTTCCATGCTTCTCCGATATAATGATACATTCCTTTTGCCATTTTATTTTCTTTATTGGTTTGGGAACCTTTTCAAAAGGTTCATTGCCATTATTAGTGTTAGAAAAGAGCATTTTTAAATATAACTAATTCTAATTTTAAAAGCAAGTAGGAACACTTATAAATGATTTATTTCTTGTTTTTACAATGAGCCTGTAGCTCAGCCTGGTAGAGCATCGCTCTGATAAGGCGGGGGTCCGCGGTTCAAATCCGCGCAGGCTCACTCATAATTAAAAAATAGAATTCTAGGCAACAATCTTTTTTTGAGCTGCTGCCTCAGATAATTTTAAATCAATTGCAAATAATGCCTTAACAACCGGATTATCAAAGTTTATTTTAAATAATCTGCTTTTCCCTATCTTTCTTGTTTCCACCAAGATTTTTTGTTTTAGCAAATTAGGCATTAAGTCTATAAGAGTTGTATAAGCTACATTGCTTCCTTCAGCTATTTGAGGCAAGGAAAAATCTAAAGCAAAATTATCCATTAAAAAGTCTAAAACTCTTATTTTAGGATTATCTCCCAAATACTGCAAAAAAAATGATTTTTCTTCCATTTTTCATTATTTATGATTTATTTTTAGAGATTATCCCTTATTTTTATCTCGCCGCAAACTCAAGAATTAATTTCTCATCAGCAAAAGAATATCCAAGCAGGGGCATTTTCATCTTAAGATTTTTAGTAAAAACTTCCTTGTCAGAAACAGCCTTAATTTCCAATGCTTCTTCAAAATTAGCTATGTTAATGTTTTTTTCAGAGTTAACTCCAGGGAGAGAAATCTCATAAACAACCCTATCAGCTAATCTTCGGATATTTGTTTCAGGCTCTTTTCTCGAAAAATTCTTGGCCTTTTTTAAAGCATCTGGCTCAATTTTCGGCAGTTTAAAAGTTTTATTTGTTAAAGGTATTGTATTCTGCATATTTCCAATTTTTCCAAAATTTCCTCCTGTTCCGACAATTTTAATCGGCTTCTGCCCGGGCATGCCAATTGTAATATCAAATCTTGTGAATGTTCTCTCATTTGAAATATCTTTCTTATTTATTTCCCTTCCATCTTTTCTCGCTTCTCTGTCAAGCTCTGACATCTGTTTGCTAAGCTCTTTCATTAAAGGTTTCATCAGCATCTTAAATCCAAATGGCAGCTGCATTCCAAGCTCATCAAATTCTTTTAAATCATCCTTGCCAAGAAAACCATAATCTTTTTCATTAAAAGCAGAGCTGGCATTAAGCCCGCAATGGGGGCAAAATTCATATTTCTTGCTTATTCTCTTCCCGCAATTTGCGCATTTCTGTCTGAACATTGTAATTAACTATAAAATTTAGTTATTATCTTAGTATTTTAAGATTTAAAAATGTTTGGAAAGATAAAAAATGATGCCTAAAAAAATTATAGAATATACCAAAATATTAAAGATTTTAACAATTACTAACTTAATTGAAATCAAGCATAAATTTTCCTAAAAGAAAATTTATTTATTATGTGATTCAAAAAAAATATTCTTGAAACATCACAATATCTCTCCATAATTTATCATAAGAAAGTTTCTGATATTTTATTAATCAATCTTAATACCTGTATTTTATAAAATATATAAGATAATAGCCAACACTTTCAAATCAATTCCATATTAATTAAAACCTTTTCCATCTCAATTTTCATTATATCAAATTTCGTATCGTCTATAAAATCTTTTTCTTGAAGCTCTTTTTTTAATCTTCTTATTAATTCCTGCTTTATCTTGGCTTTATCATAAATATTCCAGTTTTCTTTCATAGCCATTTTTTTAGCCTCTTTCAACAGGACTTCGGCATCTTTTGCATATTTGCCGGCATAAATTTCTTCTTTATTAACAATACTGCCAATTTTATGCCTTAAAGCAACAGCTAAAATATTAGTCATCTCTTGAATAACTTGTTTTTTGCCCATTTTTAGATTATTTATGCTTTAAAATTTTATTAATCTTATCCAATTTATCCTTAATAATATCTCTAAGCTTTTCAATTATTTTATCTTCTAATATTTCATTATTTTTTATATAATTAAATAAAAAATCTCCTATTAGCTCTTTTAAGTCAGTCTCTATCTCAAGAGGATTTAATTCTTTATTTTCCAAAAATCTCTTTATAGTTATAAGCCGCCTAATAGAATCATAAAAAACACGGCTATTTAGATTAATCTTAAGCAAATCTTCCGGCATCATCAAAAGAAATTTAATATGCTTTTTATCAATTTCACTTTTATTTAATTTACTATCATTATTAATTTCAAACGGCTTATTTGATATAAAATAATAAAACATGCTTTTTGTTAATGGGCATATTTTAAGTAAGTGATTTAATTTATCTTTTGAAAGAATAATTATATGAAATTTAAGCTCAAATTTCTTTATTAAATCAATATAAATTTGTTTCTCATTTGCTTTTTCAGAAACAATAATAATATCAATGTCATTGTAATCTTCTTTTTTGGTTAGAAATGAGCCAATAATAAATACCTGGTTAATCTCCCTGAATTTAATAAGAAAAGAAAAAATATTTTGTATGAGCTTTTCTTTAAATGATCCAAGCTTCTTAGTATTTTCTGAATAATAAGCTCTAACCTTTTTTTCAACTAATCTGATTTCAACTAAATCTCCAATTTCAAAAAACTCTTCCATGCTGCCAGGAATATATATTTGGTTAAACCTGCTTCCTTTTGAAACTTTGTGTATGAATTTAATATTTTGTTTTTGTTCCATAATACGTATTAAATACGTATTATTTATAAGCTTTTCGGTTACAATTAATTAGATTTTATATTATTATGCCAGAAGATTTTTTATTCATGAAAAATCTTTTCAGCCTTGCTCAATTGCCTAGAAGTCACAAATGGTATATGCATTAAATGAGAAGACCTAAAGTTATGCAGCCCGTGATGTTCAAAGCCCCATAAAGGCCTTAATTCTCTTGTCAGCATATGCGGTTTCTTTTTAGTTATTCTTACTTCTCTTATCAGAGGAATAAAAATAATTGCAATAACCAGTCTCAAAATCCCAGAAACAAGGAAAATAAATAAAAATATATTTAATCCAAAACTGCTTGCAGTGTTTACTCCATACTTTGCAATCAATCCGCCAATAGCAGAACCAAGAAATATTCCAATTCCTGTCAGTAAATTATTATATGTAACGCACAAAGCTCTATGATTCTGTTTAGTTGAATCATAAACAAAATTAAAAGTTGATATTGCAAACCCTCCCCAAAAAATCCCTCCGATCAATGAAGGAACAAGAATCAAATATAATTTAGAAGTTGAAAACATCCACAATATAGGAACTAAGGGAATGGCAAGACTGCTTACAACAATAACAAATCTATTCCCATACTTATCTGTTATTTTGCCCCAGAAACTATAAGTTAAAATAGAAAAAACACTTGAAGATAAATTAATTACCGTAAACCAAGTATAACTTAAATTTAATTCCTTCAGCATATATACTGTAAAAAAAGGTGCAGAAATTGCAACAGCAAAGTACATAAGTGAAACAAATATTGTAAATTTTCCAAAATTAGTTTTCCTCATTCTTCCAAGAAACTGCCAAAAAGAAAAATAATATCCTCTTCTCAATTTTAATGAAGGTTGGTATTGTCTGCTTAATAGCCTGCCAGAATAAAGCCTTGAGATCATGCCTATTGAAAATAAAATGCTAAACCCAATAAAAACTAATCCTTTTGTTTTGAATAAATCAAGCAATAATCCCGCAGCGAACATTGAGAAGATGGCAATGCCCTCAACAATTTTATTTCTTTTTGCAAAATACCATCCCCTATGTTTTTCAGGAACAAGATCTCCCATCCATGAAAACCATGCCGGACCGGGAACTGCACCAATGCCAACAAGCAATGAATAAAAAATAATTAATAATAAGGGAAGAGACTTCTGCCAGATATCAAAATAAAACATAACTCCAAGAAGCATAATTGGAATCCAAATCAAAGCCTGTAAAATAACTGAAACAACAACAATTTTTTTTCTGGAATATCTTTCCATTAAATGTGAGCTTCCAAGTTGTGCCAGAGGGCCGATTAACCCAACAAAACTTGATAAAAAACCAATCTGCAAATTGCTCGCCTTTAATGCAAGAGCATAAGGAGTGATAAAATAGCTGCTGGTGCCTGTCATGACAGAACTTGCCCCGCCTTCAAAAATACTTGTTTTTAGTGCCTCTTTTTTTGCTTTCTCAATCTCCCGTTCACTTAACCTAACCTCTTTATTTTCTTTATCAGCCATCTTTTATAAAATATAAATAAAAAAGAAAGATAATGTTAATAAACTTAGCTATTAAAAGGAAAGTTTGATAAAGAAAACCATTGGTTCGCTTAAAAGGAAAGTTCATGAATTAAACAAACCATCACTTTAAATTAACAATCTTAAATTAGGATTAAATTTTCTAAATGAAAATTTATTTATTGCTTATTTCCAAAATATTCTTGAATCTCACAATATTTTTACCTTATTTTTACATCTTAAGTTATTGGTTTTAATCGTTTTTATAAATTACATATTCCAGATTAAATTTCCTTAGAAAAAAGCCCTATATCAATTGGCAGATTGAGCCTTATATCCTGTAAATTCTCAGATCTCTTTTTGAAACCAAGGATACCAATCCCAACTATATCATTAGTGACTTCATCTTTAAACAAAGTTACCCCATCAGAAACTTCCTCCCCATAATTGGACTTAGGCTCGCCTACAAAAATCTCCAAATAATCACTTTCTTCATCATAATATAAATTCATCTGTCCTTTCATTTTAACCTATATTTTTCACAAAATAAGACGTAATAACATATCCTTCTCCATTTAATATTTTATGCGCCAGCCGGGAATTGAACCCGGCTCTAAACCTTTTTCCACTGGTTGCAGGATTCTTTGAATTCATACAACGTGAATGGTTGCAGGATTCATAAAAACCCGCTGGTGGTTTTTATTTGGGAAGGTTTTATTCTGCCGATAAACTACAAGCGCATAAACAAATATATAAGACCTTTAATTAAAAACCTTTATTAATCTTTTTAAATTGCTTTATACTAGGTAATTTATATTAAATAAATCATCAGAAAAAAATGGCTAACAAAAAGTTTTACGTTACGACACCAATATTTTACCCTACTGCCGAACCACATATAGGAACAGCCTATACAGTTATTGCGGCAGATATTTTAGCTAGATGGAACTCTATTCAAAACAAAGATGTTTTCTTCTTAACAGGAACTGATGAAAATGCGAAAAAGGTATTTCAAGCAGCTCAAGAAAGAAGAATTCCAATAAAAGAATTTGTAGACAAATTATCTCAGGATTTTAAAGAAGCATGGAAAAAACTCAATATAAGTTATAATAGATTCATAAGAACAACTGATAAAGATCATGAAAAAACAGTTCAAAATTTATTAAATATAACTTATAAAAAAGGAGATATTTATCTTGGAAAGTATGAAGGCTACTATTGCATTGCTTGCGAAGCGTATTATACTGAAAAAGATCTAATTAATGGATGCTGCCCAACACATCAAACAAAGGCAGAACTTATTAAAGAGGAAAGTTATTTTTTTAAATTAAGCAAGTATCAAAAGAAACTTTTAGACTTATACAAGAAAAACCCAGAATTTATCCAGCCCGCTTCAAAAAAACAGGAAATAATAAATAGAGTAAAAAAGGAATTAAGAGACTTAAGCATCTCAAGAAAAGATTATGGTTGGGGAATAAAACTTCCATTTGATAAAACTCATTGTGTCTATGTTTGGTATGATGCCTTAACAAATTACTACACTGCAACTAGAGAAAAAGGAAAAGAAAAATACTGGCCAGCCGATGTTCACTTAGTGGGCAAGGACATTTTATGGTTCCATAGTGTTATCTGGCCTGCGATTCTCTTTTCTGTAGGAATTAAATTGCCCAAAACAGTATATGCTCACGGATGGTGGACCTTTAACAATGAAAAAATATCAAAATCAAGAGGAAAGGTAATTAATGTAGACGAATTAATCTCAATTGCAGGAGTTGATTCAGCTAGATATTTCTTATTCAGAGAAACTCCTTTTGGAGAAGATGGAGATTTTTCAACAGAAGCTTTGATTAACAGGCATAACAACGAGCTTGCAAATAAGCTAGGTAACTTAATCTCAAGAGTTTCAACACTCGCTGAAACTCACGGCTTGAAAAAAACACAAAACAAACTAATAAAGAAATTGAAAATTAAAGAAATTCAGAATTACATTGATAATTACCAGTTTGATAAAGCCCTAAGCGAGATTTTTGCTTTCATAGACAAATGCAATTTATTTATTCAGGATAAAAAACCATGGGAAAATGCAACAAAAAACAAAAGTGAAATCCTCTACGAACTGGCTGATTCAATAAAAGCAATTGCAATTTTATTATATCCATTCACTCCACAAACTAGCGAAAAAATTGCAAAGCAATTTCATTTTAATATAACCTTCAAAGAAATAAGCAAGCCCTTAACAATTAGCAAAATTAAAAAATCAGAGATTTTATTCAGAAAAATTGATATAAAAAATAAAACTGAAGAAAAAAATAAAAAAGATAATATTAATAAATCTAGTTTATCTAGCAGAATTGAAGGTATTGCAGCAATGAATACAATAAACTATAATGAATGGGAAAAACTGGATTTAAGAGTCGGTCAAATAATAAAAGTTGAAGACATAGAAGGGGCTGATAAATTATACAAGTTAGAAATTGACCTTGGAAAACAACTCGGGAAAAGAACTGTCTGCGCTGGAATAAAACAGCATTACAAAAAAGACCAGTTAAAAAATAAAAAAGTTATTATTTTTGCAAATCTCGCTCCAAGAATGATTAAAGGCATAGAAAGCAAGGGCATGTTGCTTGCGGCAGTTAATGAAAATGAAAGCAAAATAATTTTAATTTCTCCAGAAAAAGATATTGAGCTTGGCAGCAAGATAAGATAAACAACTGAATTATTATTCTCAATTAAAAATATAAAACATAGTTTTTTAAATAGGATTTAGCTATTTTTATTATGAAGGAACTTGATAAAATATTAGAGGATAAAGAAAAAGTGTTCTGGGAAGGCAAGCCAAAATTCTGGCCATTTTTACTTGGAGGTTCAATAGTTACTACAATAATTGGATTATTCTGGATGTTGTTCTTAATTCCATTTGTAGGATTAGCTATCTATGATATTATTTGGGGTTCTCATATTTTAGGATTTGGAATTTTTTTACTACCTCACTTTTGGATTGGAATAATATTGGTTTTTGGTATTCCAATTTATCAAATTCTTGTTTATAAGCATGTATATTATGCAATTACAAATAAAAGAATCTTATTCCAAAAAGGGTTAATTGGTAGAGATTTTGAAATAACTGATTTTGATCAAATAACAAATGCAGAGGTAAATGTTGGTTTATTTGACAAATTATTTGGAGGCAATTCGGGCAGTATTTTAATTTCCACTGCTGGATCTTTTACTTATGGAAGACACGGACAGCAAATTTCAAAACCATATTCTTTAAGAAACATAGAAAATCCTTATGAAGTCTTTAAATTCTTTAAGAAAATTTCCCATGCAGTAAAAACAGACATTCAATATCCTAATAAATATAGACCTTCGACAAATCCAGGATATAATAGTAAGTATAATTCAAAATAATTTTAGTTATATTTATCTTCCTCTCAAATTGACAAGAATCCTTTCCCATAAACTTTCATTTTCAGCACTGGCTTTTCTGCCAATAATCTTAGCAGCAATTTGCTTATAGCTCTTTGCAGCTTTGCTTCTTGGATGAGTGTGAATAACCGCATTTCTTAATGATAAAGACTCCTGTATTTTATCATCTTCAGGGACAACTCCCAAGGTAGGCAATTCTAACATTTCTTTAATGCTTGCCAAAGACATTTCGCTCTTGCTTCCGGTAACCCGGGTAATTATAACTCCTTTAACGCTTTTACCCATATTTTCAGCAACTTTAGCTGTTTTCAGAGCATCGGTCACTGCAGGCATATTAGGATTTGTAACAATTATAACTTCATCAGCCAATTCCAAGGCACTAATTGCCTCACTGCCAAGTCCTGCAGCAGAATCAAAAATAACAATATCTGAAACTTTTCTTAGATCTTTTGCAAAATTCTTTAGCTCTTTAGTATCAGCACTGTCCAAATCCTTAATTGAAAGTGAAGCTGGAATAACTTTTGCTCCTGACTCATGCTCATAAATAGCATCAACTAGATCGGCCTTGCCTGAAAGAACATGATTTAAAGTTACTGGCACAACAGGAGCTCCCAAATGCAGTCCAATATTTGGAGTAGTTAAATTAGCATCAACTAAAGTGACATCTTCATCAAAAGAACTTAAAGCAGCTGCAAGATTAACAGCAGTTGTACTTTTGCCAACCCCACCCTTACCTGAAGTAATTACAATAAACCTAGACATTTTAGATATTCCTCTTGTTGTTTCCTTTTAATTAGTAACCCTATAAAATTAGGATGAAAGAAATTGTTTAAGATAATTTATAAACCTTTCTAACAAAATTGAGTATTCTTTCAGTTTATCAAGGTTAATTTTTATTTGATCCCCCTTGTAAGTTACCTTTAAAGCAACATTTTTCCTAAACTCGCCTTCAGACTCTTTATGCAATTCTTCGATTCTTCTGAACATCTCATAAAGATCAATAGTATCTAAAACTGCTTGTTCTTTCTTAAAAATGTCCTTAAGCAAATCTATTTTCTGCTTTGGAGAAGAAGGAATGGATTTTATCATTTTCCTTTTCTTAGCATGCTCAAGGATTCTTTCAAACCCGTAATCAATCATAGTAGCCCACCTAAGAATAAGGTTTACAATTACCTCTGAGGTTTTTGTATACTTTAAACTAACATACAGCAGATGGTCTGCACTTATTTTTTCTTTAATAATTCGATCCATACACTAATATTCACTCTCTTTTTCTAATAAAGATTAGATGCCTTTTGCAAAAAGCAGCAAAGGGTGCGTAAAATCCAAGCTAAACAGGTATTTATATTTTATGTTTCTTAATTTATTTTACAAAATATTATAAACTCAGAAATAGTAAAAGAAAATGAAAATAAAAGGCTAAACTTAATTAATTATTAATCAAAATAGTCCAAACAGATAAACCATGTAAATGCATTGTTATATTTTCAAAACAATTTTCTAAACATACAATATTAAATTTTCCTAGGTGAAAAATTTATGGCTGATTTATATAAATAACCTGCTAATTATTAAAAATCTTATGTTTCTAGAACTAAAATACAAAAATTTAAAAGATAGATTAAATGATAAACTATATAATATAAAAAATCTACCTTAATACAATACACAAATAAAATGTCAATGATTGGTTTGGAGATACACGGTTATTTAGCAACAAAAGAAAAACTTTTTTGCAGATGCAATATTAATCATGATAAAGAGAATAAAGAACAGATCAAGCCAAACACAAATATCTGCCCAATCTGCACAGGCCAGCCCGGTTCAAAACCACTAATTCCAAACTCTGAAGCAATAAAAAAGTGCATTCAAACAGCTTTAATGTTAAATACAAAAGTAAATACTTCTGATAATACAGATGAAAAAAGTAAGAATAATAAGAAACTAGTCTGGCAGAGAAAACATTATAGCTGGCCAGATCTGCCAAAAGGTTATCAAAATACCCTTTCAGGAACTTATGCAATTCCTATTGCTGAAAACGGAAAATTTCTTGGAATAAGAATTAGAGAGTTACATTTGGAAGAAGATCCGGCTGCCTGGGATCCAGTAACTGGATGCATTGACTATAATCGTTCTGGTTCTCCGCTAATTGAAATTGTTACAGAACCTGATTTTACTACAGCTGAAGAAGTCTCTAATTGGCTAAAACAATTAATCTTAACTTTATCATATATCAAAGCAATAAGCAAAGAAGCAGGAATAAAAGCAGATGTGAATGTTAATATTCATAAAATTAGCGAAAGAACAGAAATAAAAAATGTTAATTCAATTTCAGAAATAGTTAATGCAATTAATTACGAGCTGAAACGACATGAAAAAGAAAAGCCAAAGCACAAAGAAACTAGAAGATGGAATGCAGAAAAACAAAAAACAGAGCAAATGAGAGAAAAAGAAGGAGCAGCGGACTATCGTTTTATATCAGACCCTGATCTTCCAGTAATAAAAATAAACAATAGACTAGTAAATGAAATAAATACAAAACTTCCAGAATCCCCAAAGGAAAAACTTGAAAAATTAATCAAAAAGCATAAAATCGGCCAAAAAGACGCAGAAGTCTTAACAAATAACCTTGAGTTAGTTGAATTTTTTGAAGAGGTTTCAAAAAAAATAAATCCAAGCTTCGCTCTTTCATGGATTACAACCGAGTTATTAAGAGTTTTAAATTACAATAAAATAACTCTAGATCAAGTTTTCATATCAACAGAACATTTTACAGAGTTACTGCAAGCTGTAAAAGATAAAAAACTGACAGAATTAAAAGCAAAGCAAATACTTAATACTTTTATTCCAAAATCTCATTCAATAAAAAGTAAATTAAGCTCAAACCAAAGAATAACTGATAAATCTGAAATAAAAAAGCTTTGCGAACAAGCTATAAAGAATAACAAAAAAGCTACTGATGATTTTAAAGCTGGAGAAAAAAAGGCTTTTGATTTCCTTCTTGGAGAGATTATGAAAATAAGTAACAGGCGAGCTGATTACCAAATTGCCAAAGAAGAGCTGATTAAATTGTTAAAATAATCCTTTTGCTATCTCAACAACCTTATCCAAGAAACCCAATTCTATAACAATTGCAAGAATTAAAAGCAAAGAAACAATAACTATTATTATAAAATTATTCTTAATCCAGTATTCGGGATTTCTCTCACTGTATTTCTTGGATTTATAATTCATCAGAAGAATCAAAATTCCGGTTAACCCTCCGGCAACAACTCCCCCAATGCCAAGAACTGTTTTAAAGTCAAGCAAGTCAAATAAGCTTATTAAAATATAAAGCGCTAAAGGCAGGACAGAAACAAGCCAAAAAGAACTTTTCTTCTTAAATTTTAAATCAATCATAAACATATCCTTTAATGCAAAGCTTAACACAAAATAACTGGTTAGCATTGTAAAAATCCCAAGAAAAGCAATTGTTTTTCCAGAAGATATTGTTGCAACTTCTTTTATTCCAATGCCTAAAGCCCCAACAAAAGCTAATGTAAAAAGAAAATAAGCAATTACAGGTATTATTGTGCCAATTATCAGCGCTTTTTTCAGCTTATCTTTATTATATTTCATTATTCTTCCAACTTCAGGTATTGAACTAAATCCAAGAAGAGCAAATAAAACAGTTCCTAAAGGAAAGAAAAATAAACCAGTATTATTGTAAGACAAATTCTGCAGTTTTATTCCAGGAAGAAAATAAATAAAAATTCCTATAATCAAAACTAAAATAACTGCCACCCCCCACGCCTCAACTTTCTTCAGGCCTTTCAGCCCTTCTCTCAAAAGCATTGTCATAACAAGCCAGAATAAAAATGCAAAAACAACAGCATTTTTTTCATGTCCAAAAACAATATAAGAAATACTCTGCCCCTCTCCAATTAGATAAGCAATTAAAGCAGAGTAAATTCCAAAAATCATTGCAAAAACCATGGCCCATTTTCCATACTTTCCAAGATACTTTTCAGCATATCCTGTCAGTTGATGATTTTCGTTTGTCCTTAGTATAATTTCTCCCATATATAAATGAATAAACAGCATTAAAATTCCTAAAACAACAAGCCAAAATAATCCAATAAGAAACCCGGATTGAGAAAAAACATAAGGTAGTCCGAGTATCCCTGCCCCGATAATTGCTCCTGTTAAAGTAAATGTTCCATCTAAAAAATTCTTGCTCGCTCCCTTGCTAGCAAAATTAAACAGCCTCTTTTTCATAAAATAGAAAATACAAGCAAGTTTTTAAATATGCATTATCGCTTTTATAATAAGCTAAAGGGCCTATAGTTCAATGGATAAAACATTCGGCTTCGGTTACCACCTATTAATAGGAGATACCGGAAGATCTAGGTTCGAATCCTAGTAGGCCCATTTTTTAATTAAAGTTTAATTAAAAAACAAGATAAAACAAAAAAATATTAATTTAGTTTAAATAAATGTTAAATTAGGCATAAATTTTCCTCTTAAAAGGAAAGTTTGATAAAGAAAACCATTGGTTGTCTTTATTTTCCACAACCTTAATAAATGCCTTAAACTTTTATCTGAACATGGGAAAAATACACATAACCATAACCTCAGTAACAATTGTTCTCCAAATAGTAATGATCGCTTCACTTGTATATTTAGTCATAAACATGATTGAAATAAAAAATAGCATTGAGTTGACAATAAATAAAACAAAAACAGACTTGGAAAAGCAGATAACAGATAATCAAGTAACAAATCAGCAGCAGATTCAGGAAGTAACAACTAATTTAATGTCAACAAAAGCAAGCCTCTCAAATCAGATAAGCGAGATAAAAGCAGACACAAGCTCTGATTTTTCAGGAGTTATACAGGATGTAATTAAAGGAGTTGTAAGTGTTGGAACAGACATTTCTCAGGGATCAGGATTTATAATCAGCAATGAAGGCTATGTTATAACAAATGCTCATGTTCTTTCAGGAGGGAGATATGCAAGAGTTCTAACTTATGAAAGCGATTCATGGCGTCCAGCTCAGTTAATCGGCTATGACAATGACATGGATATTGCAATATTAAAAATACAGGGAAATTATGATTCTCTGGAATTTGATAATTCAGATGAAGTTCAAGTAGGAGAAAAAGCAATAGCTCTAGGAAATCCATTAGGATTGTCATTCTCTGTTTCAGAAGGAATAATTAGCGCAGTAAACAGGCTTGGCCCAAATAACCAGCCAATTTACTTTCAGATAGATGTTCCATTAAATAGGGGAAATTCAGGCGGCCCTTTAGTAAATAAAAGAGGAAAAGTTATCGGAGTAAATAATTTCAAGCTTCAAAATGCTGAAAATCTTGGATTTGCATTGGAATCAAATTATGCAAAAGAAGCCATAAATAAGATATTTGCTGAGCAGAATTTAAGCATTTCAATTTAGATAAAATAATAAAATAAATTAAAATGACAAAAGAAGAAAAAGTAACATTTAACATAGAAAAAAACAAAAATTTTAGTGAGTGGTATACTGAAATAATAAAAAAAGCAGAATTAGCAGATATAAGATATAATGTAAAAGGATTTATTGTATTCCAGCCATGGAGTGTCTTGGCAATGGAAAAAATGTTTAAACATATGGAATCGGCATTGCAAAATAAAGGCCACATGCCATATTATTTCCCGACAGTAATTCCAGAAAAGAATTTCAAGAAAGAATCTCATCATGTTAAAGGATTCACTCCAGAGGTTTTCTGGCTTGAATCAGTAAAGGGAGAAGATAAACTGGCTTTAAGGCCAACAAGCGAAACAGCTTTTTATCAGATGTTTTCTTTATGGATTAATTCGTATAAAGATTTGCCATTTAAAACATATCAAAGGGCAAATGTATTCAGATATGAAACAAAAGCAACACGCCCATTTTTAAGAAGCAGGGAATTTCACTGGATTGAAGCTCATTGCGCTCATGCAACAGAAAAAGACGCTATGGCTCAAGTTCATGAAGACATGGAAACAACAAAAGAAGTATTGCATGACATTTTTGGCCTGCCATTTATATTTTTCCAAAGGCCAGAATGGGATAAATTTCCTGGAGCAAAAACAACTTACGCAGCAGATGTCTTAAACCCAGACGGCAGAGTTGTCCAGCAGCCATCTACCCATTTATTAGAGCAGGAATTTGCAAAAGCTTTTGATGTAAAATTTAAAGATAAAGATGAAAAAGAAAAATATGTCTATATAACCTGTTACGGACCGGCAATTTCAAGAATATTTGCTTCTGTAATTTCAATTCACGGAGATAACAAAGGCCTGAAATTCCCTTGGAAAATTGCTCCAATGCAAGTGATAATTATTCCATTCTCACTTGATAAAGAAGTTTTAAAAAAAGTAGATGAACTAAAATCTTTATTAATTAAAAATAATATCTCTGCACAAGCAGACATTTCTGACAAAAGGCCTGGAGAAAAATTTTATTATTGGGAAATGAAAGGAGTCCCATTAAGAATAGAAGTTGGCAAGAAAGAAATTCAAAGCAAAGAATTAACCATTTACCGCAGAGACACTAATAAAAAAGAAAAAATAAAAGAAAAAGCACTCTTAGGTTATATAGAAAAAACTTCAAGTGAAATCGATAAAAGCCTGATAAAACAGGCAGATAAATTATTTGACAATAATATTATCAGTGCAAGCTCAAAAGAAGAAATAAAAAAAGTAATAGAATCTGGAAAAATAGCAAGATGCAATTTCTGCTCAATATCAAAAACTGGAGAAGCTTGTGCAGAAGTAATTGAAAAAGAAATCGGAGCACAAGTTCGCGGAAAGAATCTGAAAAAAGAATCTCCAAAAGGCAAATGTGTTATCTGCAACAAGAAAGCAGAGGAAGTTGTATATGTTGCAAGGGCTTACTGAATATTGAAATAAATAAATGCTTAATAAATTATGTTAAATTTTTCACAGAAGAAAAATTTAGTGTTATATCATTTTCAAAATTATTCTGAAATCATGCCATCCCCTTGCCTCATTTTAATGTGTAAGCTGCTAATATTTTATCAATAACCATTCAATACTTTAATATTATATAGGTTATATGCTAAGGTTTAAAACAATAGAAGACCTTAATGATATAAGATTAAATATTAAAGATTTACAAAGAAAGGTATTCAAAAATGGCAATAAAAAGTGATCCTGTTGACATGATATTTGATATAATTAAAATAGCGATAATTGTAATTATAGGTTATATAATTATTAAAGCATTATTGTCTGTAATTTAATGTCTAAATTAAATCCTAACAATCTCTTTTTGAATTGGCGTTGTAATAATTAATTTCATATTATCATCAATATAAAAATCTATCTCGCTTCTTATTCCAAATTTATTCTTAAGATAAATACCAGGTTCAATTGTATACCCTAAATTTCTAACTAATTGCGATTTGTTACTTAATCTAATATTCCCATAAATTCCATGAGGAGAAGTAAATCCTATACAATGCCCTGTTTTGTGCAATATGTTTTTTTCATATCCTGCTTTTATTATAACATCTCTAGCAATTTCATCAATTTCTTTTCCTATAGGCATTTTTCCTTTTTTTAATTCAGATTGAATAAATTTAATGCAAGAATCTCTAGCATTTACAACTATATTAAATACATTTAAAATATCTTTAGGAATATCATTCCCATAATAAGCCATCCAAGTAATATCTGAAAAGGGAAAACCTTTTTTGTTAATTTTAGCCCATATATCAATCAATATCAAAGAATTATTTTCTAATTTTTTAGAATCTTTATTTGGAAAATAATGAGGAATAGCAGAGTTTTCATTAAATCCAACAATTGGAGGTTCTTTATCTGATATTATATCATTTTCTTTGAATTTTTTAAGAATAAATTGCTGAATCTCATACTCAGATGTATTTTTATTATTTCTAATAAATTCTATTATCTCATCTTTAACTTTAGATAGTAGTTTACAGGCAAGAAGATGCCTATTAATAATTTCTTTACTCCACATATCAATATTAATAAAGCAACAATTAAAAATGTTTTGCTAAATTAACTTCTCCTCTCAACTTCCCTCTCAAAAAACTCCTTAAACCTTGGAAGATCCTCGACTTTTAACTTAGCCCCTGTAGCATGTTCATGACCTCCGCCTGTTGCATCTTCTATCTGATTTATTGCCTTCAGTGTAATTTCCCGGACATTAACCCTACCTCTTACCGAAACATTTGCAATAGCTCCCTTAATATAAGCAACAATTATTACTTTTCCAGGAAACCTGTAAGATAATTCATTAGCTAAATCCGCACTCAAGCTTAACTCTCCTCCATACTGAAAAAATATTACTTTTCTCGGAGAGCGTGCAACTATTTTTGCTTTTTCCAATAATTTCGAATAAACCGCACTAACTTGCTGGTATCTTTTGTTTATTTTGAAATTTTTCTCATCTTCTTTTAAAATATCAAACGGCGAGTTTGCAGTAAAAAGTATATTAATCATTGAAACAACATTGCTTGTTCTGTCCTTCAATGCGAAGCTAAGCATCATAATCAGCTTTCCAAATTCGGTTTCATATAAAATTTCAAATGCAGAGTTTATGCTCTTGCTAAATAATTCAGGATATTGCTTAGTAACTTCTCCTAAAAATTCTGGCAAAAAGTTATCGGCCACACAGCCACTTAATGCAAGCCATAAATCTTTTTTATTTCCTGCAATATTATAAGCAATATAACTTGTTGGCTCTCCTGATTTTTGCTTGGAAAAAACAGGGTTATAGTAACTTACATTTTTCTCATTTAAAAATTCCAAATTAATCTCAATATCATGATGGTCAATCCAGACAATAGGCAGATTTTTTTGCTTGACTTCATCTATAAATTTTTTTGAAACCTGGGGCTTGTCCAAAATAAAGACATAATCTGCATTAAATTCTTCAATTTTCCTTATATAACTCTCATCAAGCTCTGGAAAAGACTTTATTGCAACGCCTTTTCCTCTTCCAATATACCTTCTAAGCAGAATAAATGCCATCAATCCATCACAATCATTATCAAAAAAGAAAATGGGATTTTGGCTTTTATTCAAGTGCTCTCTTATCTCTTCAATTTGTTCTTTGCTCAGCATTAAATTCTCAAAAATAAGAGGTTAATAAACTTATTTATTCACAGATACTGTCAAGTTAATGTGAGGTAATAATAATTTATCTTTAAAGGTTGAAATATATGAAGCTAGATTTTTTATTAAATTCAAAATTAAATAAATATATCGTTAATATTCCTAAAGTTAATATGATTTACAATCTATGATTATTTTTTTATAAACATATTTAGTCTATTAAAAAATAGGTATGTCCTGATAAGTTGACAATATCTTATTCACAAACATCGTTATCAGTACAAGAATCTATTTCCTTAGTAGTCTCACAAGTTAAATAAGTCCTGCCCATCTGATCTCCATTAGGGCGCAATCTAACCCACTCTTTTATAAGATCTTGAGTGCATGAATTATAAGAACTAACTGTAAGATCTTTACAATAAGACATTAAATCATCTTTAATCACACATGACCTGCAATTAAAAGGAAATAAATTTTTACAATAATCTTTAATGCCCATGTGATGTCCCGTCTCATGAATTATATTCTCGACAATTTTATCATCTGTCAACTCTTGATAATAAGATGCATCAAATAAAGTAAAACTTGGAAGAAACCATCCAGCAATCTTGGGATTATTAACATAAATAAGTTTATAATTATTTGAATGAAAAGCCGGAATTCCGCCTTCACTTGGTTCTCCTATAACTATTAAGAGATCGAAATTATCTGGATTTGTATTAGAAGACTTAACCTTACTAAAAATTGCTTTTAAAAAATTTTGAATATTTCTTTGACCTGATGATAAACTATATTCAAACCAAACTCTTTGTTTATTAATGGAGCTTAGCCAGGTTAATGGTGAACTATAAGTTACAGAGGCAATATTATCCCAGACTCTAGAACCATCTGATGTATCCATTATTTTATAATCATAATTTGAAGGGATATCTGTACGTTTAAGATATTCACGATATACATCTGGATTTTCAATTATAAAATCCAAAGGAGAATCACCTACAGGAAGATCTGTAGAAATAACTTTATCAATTTTTAGTACCACCATACCTTTAGTGGCCTCATAAAACTTATCCTCTATTTTAGGTTTAAGGGAGTTTAACCTATTCAATGGTACAAGTGAATTTCCATATCCAAATAATAAAGCATTAATAACTGGTTCTTTGATACAATCATAAGTTCCGCTTCCAGGTTGCATATTTATTATTCTTTTTATACTCTGACCAGAATAAATATCAAATCTGCAAGGATATCCATTCCAAGACTTATAATTATCAACTCCTGCAGCGTAAATATAAACAGATCTTGGTCCAACATAATTTGTTGGAACATTAAAGATATAATACCCCTGATCCATTGAAAGATAATTGGCTACTAACTGCTTTCCTGTATTGGCATCAATAATCACAACACCTCCAGTTTTATCTAAAGGAAAAGTATCTCCTGGAACAGTTAATTTAACTGACACATAAGCAATTGGTGGAGGGGCAAGTTGAACATTTTCCTTGTCTTGGTAACTAAAATAAAGATTAACAGCACTAGCAACAATTATAATTAATGAAAGAGAAACAATTAAGCTAGTCATCACCTTCTTTTTATTCATAATATAATTAATTTAAACTCATTATTAAAGTTATCTAAAACCAAAAAAAACAATATTCAGACTGTTAAAAAAATTATCTTAAACTATAAACAGCCTGAACACTTGCACTAACTTTAATCTCTCCGGGATTTACTTGTGTTGCAACTCTCTTGGCTTCTGCTGCATCTGCTGCTGCTCCTTCTGCTCTTGCATAAGCAACCCACGGATAGTATACAGGTTGGTTATTTGTAACAGAAACTAAACTTCCTAATTTCTTTCCAGCACCTTTTGCAATTGCTTCTGCCTGTGTTTTTGCATCTGCTGTTGCTTTCTCTAAAACTTGAGCTTTCAAAGTATTCTCTTTATCAGAGCTCAACTCAAAATTTACTCCGTTAACCAAAGCCCCATTATCTACAGCAGCATCAATTACTTTCCCGATTAAATCATTATCTGAAATTTTAATTTTTAACTGGTTAACAGTCTTATACCCATTAGATTCCTGCTGCCTATTTGCATAATTCCAGCTGAAATCTTCATAAATGTTAAAGTAAGCTGTTTCTATTTCACTTTCCTTAAATCCAAGATATTTTAATTCTCTAATTACATTCTCGCTTATTCTTGAATTCGCATTCTTTGAATCTTCAGCGCTTTTATTCAGTGTTTCAATATTAATATATACTGAAACCACATCAGGACTTGCAGAAGCTTCAGAATTTCCTGTAACACTTATAGTCTGCTTGCCTAATCCTAAATTAGGAGTATTTACAAGAACATAAGCTCCAATTGCTAAAAAGGCTACTACCAAGATTACAAGCACTGCATTTTTTCCTAATTCCATTTTTATTTTTCTTTGCCTCCTTTCACTATTTTATTTTTCATTTTATTTATTTTAAAAAATTTAATGTTTTAATTTAAAAATAGCTTAAATAATATTAATCAGGCAAACTTTTTCTTTGAATGAAAAGGTTCTATTATGTATTTTCAAAATTATTCTTGAATCATAACAATATCTTTGCCTAATTTTTCCATTTAAGCTGCTTATTAATTTTTATCTTTATATAGGTTATATACAATAAATTACATTTTTCTCCAATTTAATATCATGAAAATTATCAATGCAAAAACCCCGCCAAGCAAAAACCATATCCATATTTCAGGCATTTGTGAAACAGAATTAACTACATTACTTCCTGCATCTGGCATAATGCTCGGAGCAACTTTATCCAGAATTTCAGCACCCCCAGAACTTACCACTCCACTATCTGCACTTCTAACAGCCATATCTGCAGTTTTTTGTATACTTGAAGAATAAACATTAGAAGTATATAATCTAATTAGCAAAGCTCCAATTCCTGTTGCTAATAATGCTGAAAGCAAAGTTTTTGTATTTGAACTTGATTTCGGAGAAATTATTATTTTCTTATTAGCAACTTTATAATAAGGTATTTTCTTGCCCTTAACACTCCAGAAATAAGTTTTTGTCTTTTCAATCAGCCCTGCTTCAAGCAATTTCTTGATATTATAATTAACAGTATTTGCAGGAAGTTTCAATGCATTAGATATTTCTGTCTCACTTGCCTCTTTATCAGCAAGATGCTCTAAAATAGCTTTAGAGGTTTTATTTGATATAACATCTGCTAAAACCTTTATCTTCTCATCATCCATTTCAAACATAATATATTTATTTGTCATAATTTACCTATGAAAAACATATATTTAAACCATTTCAAGCCTTCAATAGAAGTTGAAGTCTTGAAATATCTTTTAGAATAAAATATTCTGAAATCAGATTATATCATCGCCTACTTTATACACTTAAGCAACCTATTTATTTAATTTTAACCTAAAAACTACTGAGACTTAATTAATTTAGCTGAGTATAACTAATTTAATAATTTGTTCATTACCTTTTCAAAACCATTTTTCCCCAATTTAAAGTAGTATAAAAAACTATCAATTCAAGAACAAATATCTTTTTAAATGCGAAATTCCTTAAAAAACTACAATGAACAAGTGGGTTGAAATATTATCTGGATTAATACTATTGCTTGGAGCAATTATTATAGGATGGTATTCTGAACAATGGTTTGGAGCTTTCTGGGACTTTAAGGAAGCAGCTTGGCTTGTCTTAAAGGGCGGCGTTTTCTGGGGAGTTTTCTTTGTAGGTCTTTTATTTCTTCTTCTTGGATTAAGTGATTTAAAGGGTTAAGAATTAATTTGATTTTATCTAATTTATAAATTTGCAGGATATTTCTGTCTCACTATTTACAAAATTATTTTTTATTAAGCTTGCTAAAAGGCTTAATTTTTGCCATATTTTTCCTTCTGTAAAAATAAATAATTAATATTATCGCTAAAACTATCAGTATAATCCACATAATCACTCCTAACCTATTCATAAATTTACTTTTAATCTTAGCTATAGATATAAATGGCAACTTATTATGGGTTTGTTCAGCATTTTCTTCTTGTGCTTTGCCAAGTCGCTCTATTTCTTCTGTAACTGTCTCATTGATATTAACAATTGAGATATTTGCTTTTCCATTAACTACTTCTTTTAGTGTAACTTCTATTTCATACTTTCCATCACCATCAACATCAATTTTTCTTGTTTCACCTAGAACAAGAATAATTTCCTGAGGATCAGAAGAAATAATTATTTTAACAGTCTGGTTGGTTATTTCAAGAACCCCAACATTATGATACTCTCCTTCAATTTCTAA
This sequence comes from Candidatus Pacearchaeota archaeon, assembly GCA_016186425.1. Classification (GTDB taxonomy): domain Archaea; phylum Nanobdellota; class Nanobdellia; order Pacearchaeales; family GW2011-AR1; genus JACPLR01. The sequence goes on from JACPLR010000007.1 coordinate 55,872, forward strand.
TTTTATCCTTTCCCCTCCAGAAAGAGAACTGCTTGAACCGCCGGATGATGAGCTCAATTGACTCTGGCTTAAAGATGCAACATCTTTCCAGTTTATTTCTCCAGGAGAAACACGAACTCCTCCAACAGAAACTAGCCCTCCACTAGTCCCGCCACCTCCTCCGCCACCTCCAGATCCTCCACTTCCACTAGCTCCTCCAGAAGTAGTCGTAGTTACTGTGTTAGTTGTTGTGTTATTTGTCGTTTGATTATTAGTACCTGTATTATTTAACAAAGTTGAATCATTAGCAGTTATATTATAATTATTCGTATCTGTCGCGTTAGTGTTATTTAAAACTATATCAACACTAGTATTAACACAGGCTCCATTGGAACAATTTCCAGAACAGGCTTCAATACCTATACTTCCCTCTTGACAAAATCCAGACAGACATCTTTTTTGGTTAACATACCAAGTTTCCTGAGTTGTTTGAGAACAAAAAGGTACTCCACAATCAGAATCAACATTACAAGAAATCCTTGTATCATTAACTGTCACATTTGTATAATTTACAGGATTTGTAATATTATAAGCACAATCAACTCGTGTTAACTGGCCATTACAACTATAATTTTCAACATCACTACAAACTCCATCTCCTTCATTAACACAGAAGAAAGCATTGCTCTCAACACAATCTCCCGCAACATTTTCAAAAGAATCATACACCCTTACAAGACCAGAACAACATTGAATAGTATAATCAGTCATTTCCCCTTCAGGAGCGCAGGTTTCATTAACTATCATTGGCTCTGATATTTTTATAATTTTAAAATAATCTAAAAAATATTGGCCATTTTCAACCACTGGCTCAAATGTATGTAATCCTAGTTCTAATCTAGATAAATTAACCCTAAGAGGATTTCCGCAATAAGAAAAGGCAGGATCGCTAAGATTTGCAAGAGTAGCATTTATTGAAAAAATATTTCTTCCATCAAGATAAAGATGAAGCGCATTTGGGATACTTGTATTGCTAGAAGGCCATAAAGAGTGAGAGATGTCTAAAAAATATTCAGCACTTTCGTTTATATTAAATTTATAAGGATAAGGCCCTGGAGAAACATAATTTGGAGGATTATCTACAGTAAACAATTCTCTTCTAAAGCAAACAGAATCAAGATAACTCTTAGTATAATTTCCATCATAATAAAAAACAGTTTCCTCAGTTGGAGATAAATTGATTCTTGTTTCAAAAGAAGAAAAAAGAATAATAAGCAGTATAAAAGACAAAAAGGCCAAGATACTTATTCCAGTTACCACACTTTTTTGCATATAAATTATCAAAACCCTCTTTTTTATTATACTTTAAATAACTAATATGTATTTAAAAATATATGCTTAACAATTGTTAAGAAAATTTCCGGACACTACTCTATAAAAATTAACATATCAAACTTAATAATCAGGTAAAATTGCTGCAGTATTTTCAAAATTATTCTGGAATCATGCCATATCTCTACATAATCTTAATATGAAAGTTACTAAGTTTTACTAGTCTTAATTTAAGCTATATAATTTATTATTATATATTTCAAAATAAATATAAATACTTCCATTATACAAATCTATTAATATTCTATTTTTTTCTTTTAAATATGTCCAACACATCTAATTATAATGAATTAGCTAAGCAATTCAAGAAATTTTCAGAAAAACTTGCGCTTAGCTCAAAAAAGCAATTCTCCGGAAGCACTCCACCAGAAATATTTGTTGGAAGAAAAGATTACCCAAAAGTCTACACAGGTATTCTATCTCCAATCCAGAAAGGAGATACAGAATCTTTCAGCTCTCCAGAAGCATGGTTTAGAAAGCAGGCTTCTATTCAAGAAATACTTGACTATCGACAAAAACTGATTTATTCAAGATTTAAAACAAATGTAAAAGCCCCTTATAATAATAAAATGGTTTCAGCACTAAACCAGGTTGCAATGTCAAGCAAATCTCTAAGCGCAGAATTCTCATTGCATAAACCTCCAAGATTTTCAATTATAAAAGAACCTTCTATTCCAATTATAGGCAATCCAGCTCCTCTTAAATCAATTAAATTACAGGAAAATCCAAAAATCCATACAAAAGTTGATTATACAACCGGAGATAACAGGCTAAAAGCAAGTGAAGCAATTAAAATATTATATAAAAACCAAATAGAAATAAGCAATATAACAAAAATTCTTTCAGCAGGGCTTTTAGGCCTAAAAAACAACAGAAAAATGGTTCCAACACGCTGGGCAATTACAGCAACAGATGATACTTTATCAAAAGATATGTTAAAAAAAATTAGGGAATTTAATGAGATTAATGAAATTCTTGTTTTTCACGGAGAATACCTAGGCAACCACTATGAAATCCTGTTATTGCCAAGTAAATTCGAATTTGAAGTAATAGAAATATCCTCAAAAAGCCTTGATAAAAATAATCTTGGAGTATGGCAGGATTATGAAGGATTTTATGGAAGAAAAACATATGCAGATGATGTTACCGGAGCTTATTATGTTAACCGTTTAGCCCTTTGTGAATACTTAACTCAGATTAAGAAACAATGCTCCTGCATATTTTTCAGGGAAGTAAAGCCTTCTTACACTTCCCCTCTTGGAGTAGGAATCTTAAGAGAATTATCAAGAAGTGCATTTCAAAAGCAACCTGAAAAATTCCAAAGCATTCAAGAAGCAATAAACCATATTCAGACAAGATTAACCATCCCAGTTTCTCTATACACTAATAAATCCAAAATCTTAGCAGATTATGGCAAACAAAGAAGATTAAGCCAGTGGTCATAAGAATTAAATATTTAAAAAGCTTAAAGAACTAAATTAGAGATGAATAAAAAGCATATTATATTCGGAATAGCTATACTAATTTTAATCGTTTTTATATTAATATATTCTTTTTCAATGGGTTACTACATTCCTCATTTAGATTACGCTTTAGAAACAGGTGGAAGGTATTTATTAATTCCATTAACTTTCATTGTATTCTTTATTTTAATTAGCATAAGCGGAAAATACTATATTTTCATAGGAAGAAAAAAAATTGAAGCAAATAAAATAATTAAATTTATCACATTTTGGAATATAATTTTTTTAATACTTTTATTAATAAGTATTATCCCTATAATTATAAGCTGTGATTTATTTCCAAATAGTAAAAGTTTATTTTGTGGATTGACATTAAATGGTATTCTTGCAATATATACTGGACTATTCTTCATTGTATTTGTTTTAATGATTTATCTAGCAACAACAATATTTTTTATCATATTTATTTTAATGACTATCGGAAGATTTTTAAAGAAACATTAAAATAATATAAAACATAAGGTTATTTTATCATTTCACCAGAAAAATCAAGCTCGTCTCAATAATCGCTGCAATAACCAGCAAGGGGACAACAACAAACAAAAAAACCCTCATTGAATTCTTGAAATAAAATTTAAATGCCTTACTAGGGGCCCTATTAAATATAAAACTTCCAAACCTAATGCCAAGAGCAATTGAAATAAAAACAGCCGGCAACTCAAATATTCCATGGGGAACAAGCTTCCAAAAAACTCCCAGACCATCTATAATTATTGATTTTTGCAAGATAAACCCGATTACATAGCCATTAAATGCTATGCTTACTGCAGGGAAAATACTGAAAAAAAATCCCAGAATAATTGAAAAAAAAGACACAGAAGTGTTATTATAAAAAATAAACCACAACATTTCAAGAAAATTAAGGTCTTTAGTTTTTTCAAGAAGCTCTTCAATTATTTTTTTTATGGCTTCAATTAAAAAACCAGGTTGATACAAAAAACCAAGAATCATAAATCCCAAAAATAAAACAATTGCAAAAAGAATATAATTTTTGGACTCTTTTAAAAATCTCCAAGATTTTTTGTAATTTTCTCCTTCCTTTGACAAAAAATACATCAATCCGCCAAAATAAGCAATAATAAATCCAAAAACATCTAAATAATTAATATCAAAAAACATATTTAAAATAATAATTAGAAAACCTACTGCAATAAGTAGAATTGCAAATATATTAAAGTTATTTTTCTTACTTGATCTTACTTTTTTAGCCATTTTATACTTTAGTAATCCAAGGTTAATAAAACTAATGTTGCAAAGGCATTACAACTGGTTAATTTAAACATCTAATAAATCATTTTAAATTTCTCCTAATAAAAGGAAAGTTTCATAAAGAAAAACATTGGCTATTAAAAGGAGATGTCATAAGAAGAACCTTGGTTCTTTTTATTATTTAGTATTGTAATGATTCAAGACTTTTTGAAATCATGCCATATCCTTGCCTAAGTTAAATGAGAAATCTACAAATATTTAAACATTCTATAAGTTATATACTCAAATTAATATTATTCAAAATTGTTCCGAAATCACACCATAGCTTCCCTAATTTTTACATCTTAAGTTTCTATCCTTTTTATTGGTTGTCTTTATTTGATATTGAAAGAATTCAAAAAATATCTTGAATCATTGCCACATCTTTACCTACCTTATTCGCTTAATATGTTAATTTTTAGTGCTTTTATAGATTAATTATATAATTTTATTGTATCATCTTATTTAACATTACAACTTTCTTTTTATATTTGTTTCTTAGATAAACTCCATAAACAATTCCTGATAAAAAACCGCCAAAATGAGCTGTATTGCCTATTGGAAACCCTGTTCCAGCGCTGACAAGCCATGTTGCAAATAAAACCAAAGGAATCATAATATAAGCAGGAAGAGAAAAAAATGGCAAAAAGATTATTGAAAATTTTAGCTTAGGAGTTAGAATAACAAATAATCCTGCAATTGCAAATATTGCCCCACTTGCCCCGACTGCAGAAATATCCACACTTCCAAATATCTTAGCTCCTAACTCAGTATTGCCAAAAAAAACTGCAAAAATAACAAAAAATACTGAAGCAATCAATCCAGAAAGCAAATAAAACCATAAATACCTTTTTCTTCCGATTATTTTCTCGCAAAAACTTCCCAAAGAAAGAAGAACAAACATATTGACAAATAAATGCAAAGGCCCAGCATGCATAAACATGCTTGTTAAAAAAGTCCACAAATACTTGCCTTGAATAATAAAGCTTGGTTTCAAAGCAACATAATCCATATAGACAGGATTAATAAGATAAAGAATATAAAAAATCACAAAAAATAAAACATTAATAAATATAAGCCAAGCAGTAACACTTACATTGCTTAATAATAATCCAAAAATGCCTCTTCTTAAATTCCTTCTTGTATATGTTCTTAATTCTCTTTCCATTTTTAAATAAGTATAAAATATTTATCTAATTTAAAATACCATTATAATTAATAAAAATAGATTAATAAATCTGCCCTTTTATCTTTTTTTCTTGCTATGCTTCTTTTTTCTAGCCGTTTTTTTAACAGGTTTCTTAATAAATTTTTTCTTGATTTTTTTATGCTTTAAGAATTTTTTTGTCTTCTTGATTTTCTTAACTTTATGCTTCATTAATTTCTTCTTAGCTTTATTTCTTTCCAGCTGCGCTTTTCTTCTTTTTTCCATTTTTTCTTTCTCAATTTTCTTCCTGTCACTTTCAATTTTTTTCATTTTCTTTTCATCAATAATGCCTATTTCTTTATTTATCTCTTCCAATTGCCTTTTCAGCTTGTTCATAGAAGAATTTACCTCGGTTATCGCTTTTTTATTATCATTTAACTGATAAACTTCTCCACATTCAGAGCATATGAAATTATGGAGCAAAGCAGTTTCTTCAGTTACTTCTGTATGGCACGAGGGGCATATATAGAATCTTTTTTGTTCTCGGCTTTTTAACTGATGCTCTAGCTGCCCTATCTCTTTAAGAACATGTTTCTGCAATAAAACAAGGGCTTTGTCCGTATTAAAAGTCCAGAAATATGTATACCATCCTTTTTTCCTGTCTTTTTTCCTTATAAAAGAAACTAAACCCTCGTCAGACAATTTATAAAGAATATTTCTCGCTTGATTAATTGTTAACCCGAGTTTTTTCGCAATTATAAATTCATTAACGTTTTTTTTATCAAAAAGTGAGTCCGCTATCTGCCCGGCATTCTTGCCAGCAACCATAACCACAACATCTCTAAGAAGTTCGATATTCATATTTTTTAATCATAAAAATATCATTAATATAGTTTTCTATTCTTCTCCTTCAAATAATGTTACTATTTTAAAGTTTAACTAAACATATAAATATAAAATTTCGGAATTAACTATATGGGTTTTTTCAGCAGAAACAAGGATAAAAAAGAGGATAAGGTGCCAGAACTTCCAAAACTGCCGCCACTTCCAGATCTTCCGCAATTGCCAGAGTCTAAAAGAGAACAGGATAATTTCTCACTTCCTTCATTACCTTCTTCAAACATAGGGCAAAGAATAAACCAGGATATGATAAAAGGAGCTGTTTCTGGCAGAGAAGATGAGGAAAATGACCTAACAGATATGCCAACGCCTTCAGAACCATTGCAAAGGTCAAGAGTTCAGGAAATTTCTGGTATTAAAGGGATGCAACAATCAAGATTCTCAATCCCAAAAGAATTAATAAAACCAAGAACATTGGAAATGTCTAACTCCTTCCCTTCAGGACAGAGAAATTTCGAGTTTCAGGAAACAAGAACAAAAAAATCAGAGCCATTATTCATAAAACTTGACAAATACGAAAGCACTCTCTCAACATTCAATGAAATAAAACTAAGGGTTGGCGAGATTGAATCACTGCTAAGAAATATAAAAGAAATAAAATCAAAGGAAGAGCGCGAGTTGGATGACTGGGAAAGAGAAATCCAGACAATTAAAGCAAGATTAGATCAGGTTGACAGAGAATTATTCAAGAATATCTAATTATAAATTAAAATGAATGACAATGTAGTTTACTCAAAAATTGAATATCAAGACGCTTTATTTGCAAAAAAGCATATTCTTGAGACGCAGATAAATTTGCTTAATGCAATGAATAGCATTGATAATTATAAAGACTTAAGAAAAAAAGAGTTACTATTAAAACTAAAGCTAAAGAACAATTTAAAAAATATAAAAGACCATATAATTAAGCTTAATAATCATCTTCCACAAACAAAAGAGATGAAAAAGCATATTTCTGTAAAAAATATAAAAGGCTATGAAAGAGGATATGAAGATAAAGAAAGCAAAAAGAAAAGGGAAAGAGCTTCTTCTATTGAATCAGAATTAGAAGACATAAGAAATAAGTTAAGCCAATTAGGTTAAAAGAAAAATAAATTCAGTATTAACGAAAAACAAGTCTAAATTACTTAACCGCGTAGAAGTAGGTTAAATTTCTCCTAAAAGAGAAATTTAGAATTATAGTAATTCAAGAATATTTTGAATCCATGCCATATCTCTGCCTAATTTTCATATCTTAAGTTACTGCTATATCTTAAATTATTTCTATAATATATATAAGTCTAACAACTTTTTTAAACATACTCTTCCTGCTATTTCTATGTCAGCTAACCAGATTAAAACAAGACAAGAATTAATAAAATCCTACTTGGATTTCTTTAAATCTAAAAACCATAAAATAATTCCTTCTTCCTCTTTAATACCTGAAAATGATCCAACTGTCTTATTTACAACAGCAGGCATGCATCCTCTTGTTCCGTTTCTGCTCGGGCAAAAACATCCACTTGGAAAAAGACTTGCAGATGTTCAAAAATGCATCAGAACTCAGGATATTGATGAAGTTGGGGATAATGTACATCATACTTTTTTTGAAATGTTAGGTAACTGGTCTTTAGGAGATTATTTCAAAAAAGAGGCAATAAAATACAGCTTTGAATTCCTAACTAAAAATTTAAAAATTCCAAAAGAAAATCTGGCAGTAACTTGTTTTGAAGGAGATAGAATAAATAAAATTCCAAAAGATGAAGAATCATCTAAAATATGGCAGAATCTGGGAATAAAAAAAGAAAAAATAGTTTTTTTAGGAAAAGAAGATAATTGGTGGGGTCCTGCAGGACAAACAGGCCCGTGCGGCCCTGACACTGAAATGTTTTTTTATTCAAAATCGAAAACACAAATACCAAAAGCATTCAACCCAAAAGACAAAAACTGGGTTGAAATCTGGAATGATGTTTTTATGCAGTATAATAAAACAAATGAAGGCAAATATATGCAACTAAACCAGAAAAATGTTGACACAGGAATGGGTGTTGAAAGAACACTTGCAGTATTAAATGGTCTGAATGATAATTATCAGACAAGCATATTTCAGCCAATTATAAAAGAAATTGAGAAAATCTCGCATAAGTCTTACTCTGAAGAAAAAAATAAAAAACCAATGAGGATAATTGCAGACCATATAAGAGCCTCAGTTTTCATACTTGGTGATGATCACGGAATAAAACCCAGTAACACAGAGCAAGGTTATGTTCTAAGAAGATTAATCAGAAGAGCAATTCGCTATGGAAAACTTCTTGGCATAAAAGAAAATTTCACTTCAAAAATATCAAAAGCAGTAATCCCAATTTACTCAGATTATCAAGAACTAAAGCTAAATGAGAAAATAATTATTAATGAATTAGAACAGGAAGAAATAAGGTTTAATCAAACCCTTCAACAAGGTTTAAAAAAATTTGAAGAAATAATAAAAAATATAGAAAAATCAAAAAAAGAAATATCTGGAAAAGATGCTTTTTTATTATTCCAAAGCTATGGATTTCCAATTGAAATGACGCAAGAGCTGGCAAGGGAAAAAATCTTAAAAGTCAATTTGAAGGAATATAATTCTGAATTCGAGAAACATCAGACACTATCAAGAACCTCATCTGCAGGAATGTTTAAATCAGGCCTGGCAGATAATTCAGAAACAACAAAAAAACTGCATACTGCAACTCATTTGCTAAACGAAGCTTTAAGAATTATCTTAAAAGACAAAAATATCAAGCAAAAAGGCTCAAACATCACGCCAGAAAGACTGAGATTTGATTTTAATTTTCCACGTAAACTAACTGAATATGAAATAAAAGAAATTGAAGATCTTGTAAACAAAAAAATAAAAGAAAAGATTAAAGTAACTAGAGAAGAAATGCCTCTAAACAAAGCTTTATCATCTGGTGCTCAAGCAGAGTTTGGTGCAAAATACCCAAGCATTGTAAGCGTTTACACAATTGGCAGTTTCAGCAAGGAAATATGCACAGGCCCGCATGTTTCAAACACAAGTGAAATTGGCCATTTTAAAATAATCAAGGAAGAAAGTGTTGCAGCAGGAATTCGAAGGATTAAAGCTATTGTTGATTAAACAGCTTTTTCTAAGGTTAATGGTTGATATCCTAAAAGTTCTCTTTTTTCTATATCTTTCCTTTTATCTTCTCTAAAAGAAATATCTTCTTCACTTATATCAAATTCTGTTCTCGATTCAACTTCCATTATATGATACCAAAAATAAATATTATACTCTTCTTCCCATTTCAACCCTCTTGGGGATAAGTGTTCATGAAACTCTGGTGTAGGATTCCCTCCATTAAAAAACTGATCATTTCCTTTAAGATAATCTGCAGTTGCTTCATTACTAGTAACCGGCCTGTGTTCTTCTATACCCATATACCATTTATGAACATTTATCCAGTCCATTTGCCCTTCTAAATATCTTTTTTTCCATAAACGAGCCATAACTCTATCTAAATAATCATATATTTAAATTTATTTATTCCTCAACCAAAGGCACAAACACAAATCCAGGGAACTCTTTTGTAATTATGGTATTTTTCTGTTTCTTAAACTGAAAAACCGAGTTCTTCACACTTGCAACAAGTATCCCATTTTCATTCAGCTGTTCAAATAACTGTCTGGGAATTCTAGGACAAGCTGCACTTATTAAAATTCTGTCAAAAGGAGCTTTTTCTTTCAGTCCATTAAATCCATTTCTATGTATTACAACTATATTTTTATGCTCTTTTAATACATCTTGAGATTTTTCAGCAATCTCCTTAACTCGTTCAATTCCATAAATCTCTGAATTTTTATTAACTAACTCACTGATTAAAGCCAAAACATAACCGCTTCCGCTTCCAATTTCAAGAATTTTGAGTTTATTATTTTTAGTTAATTTATCTAACTCTAGCAAGTTCAACATAAAAGCAATTGTAAATGGCTGTGAAATTGTCTGCCCAAAACCAATGCTCAAAGTAATGTCTTCATAAGTATATTCTTTAAACTCTTCAGAAATAAAATTCTCTCTTTTAACTTTATTAAAAGCTTCAATTATTTTTTTATTAAATCTCTGTTTCTTTAAACTAGCTAAAAGAGCTTGTTTTTTCATAATAAAACAAGGTATGAGAAATATAAAAATGTTAAGAATTTTATTAATGTTCATATTTTAAATAATTTAAACATATACATTACTCTACTTAAATACTTAACCAACTTATAAATCATTTTAAATTTCTCTAAACGAGAAATTTTATATTATATGATTCGAGATTCTTGAAATATATCCATATTTTCCCTGATTTTTTCGTTAGAGTTACTCAACTACTTATTCAATTATTCCTATATTAAAGTCTTACTTTTCTCTCACTATTTCTTATTCAGCCAAGAAAACCTTGTCATTTGGCCTTACTCTCTCGCTAACTTGCATGCCAACATCATCCCCTTTTTTTGCTGTCTGTATCGGCTTATGGTTCACCTGCATGCTATCAACTTCTTGTGTAAAGTCAGTTGTAGTGCCTTTTACATGTATCTTATCTCCAACCTTTAAATTGCCCTTTAACTGAATTACAGCAACTCCAATGTTGTCAAAATAGTGGGTTATTTTGCCTATTTCTTTAGACATTTTATATAATATTATAATAATCGCTAGTTTATAAATTTTAAGATTATTGAAATTTATCAGAATTACAACCTATTTTATCCAATTCATCACTTAAAACTGCTAAACTAACTTAATGGCCTAATAAATCGGGCACAAATTTTCCTTTTAAAAGGAAAGTTTGATAAAGAAAAACATTGGTACTTAAAGGGAGATGTCATAAGAAAAACATTGGCATTTAAAAGGAAGTTATTATAGAAGAAACCATTGGCATTTAAAAGGAAGCTTCATAAAAGAAACCATGGGTGTCTTTTATTATTTTATATTATATAGATCCAAGAATAATTTTTGAAATGTCAAGGATCTATATATTCTTAAACATACTTCAGTTTTTCCACAAGTAATATATTATATTTTAATAATCATTTGTTAGTAGAATTCCCAGGAACTCCCTTTCCAATAAATTCCTTTCCAACAATCTTTTCCAAATCATCCATAATACTTCTATTTTCTCCTAAATAAAGAACAAGAAGCTTATCTTTTTTATAAAAATGAGGAGGTTTAAGCCAGTTTATAATAACATTCTTAACCCGATAGCCTTCATCACTGATTTTTGAAGCCTCTGTTTCCATCTCTTCTGCAGAAGAATATTCATAAACCTGTATTTTATCGTCACCAATCTTTATAACTTTCGCAGGAACTTTAAAAAATATCTCTTTCGTAATATTTCCAGCTTGAATATTTGGATTATACTTTTCCATCATGTTAAAAAAACTCTGATAATCCAAAGTTTCATTGTTATTTGTTTTATTAATTACATAAAGTGTGCTTCCAAGTATCAAAATAATAGCAATAATAACCGAATACATCTCTTTTTTGTTTAACTGTCTCATAAATTCAAGAAATTTTTCTGATTTAAATAGTTTATGAAATAAGAGATTTAATAGCTTGAATAAATGCCCATATTAATATTATTGCAATTCCAATTTTAATTATGTCCATTAAATCCAATCTAAACTGGCCTTTTTTAGCTTTAATCATATTTCCCATCTTTATCTCTAAGTTATTCAAACGATCATAAATATTTAAAGATTCCTCTATCTTCTTAAATTTGAATGACAAGTCAGATACTCTCCTATTATTCTCAACAACATAATAACTTATTACTACTAATACCAATAATGATAAACCAAAAGTCCAAAATATAACTTGATACTCTTTTATAAAATATCCAGATATAATTGATAATAAAGAAATAATTCCCAAAATGATATTTAATGGATCAGATAATTTTTCCATTTTTATTCTACAAAAACAGCAGGCCTTCCAAGCTTTGCCTTGCCCGCTTTATTTTCAGGGTCGTATTTATTTTTGTCATTAACCACAAAAACTCTAATTTCTTTATTTAGCCTTTTGCTTAAAACATCTTCATTGTAATTGCTTTTTTCATTTGGGATAACATATAAATAAACTTTCTCAGCTTCCTTGCCTTGCTTTTCTTTGATTATTTTTAAAATATTTATAATATCTGAAATAGTTTTTTCTAGATTTTCTTCTGCTTTTTCTAAAGTTAGATCAATTTTTTTCTTATCAGCCATCGGCCACTCAGCCAGGCTGATAAAACTTTTATTTCCAATTTCATGCCATAATTCTTCTGCTATGTGGGGGGCAAAAACACTTAACATTTTTAAAAAACCCTCCAAATCCTTCTTAGATATTTCATTTTCATGTTCAATATATTCAAATAAGCCCCTTAATTTAATTATAGCGATATTATATCTAAAATCTTTTATCTCTTCAGTAATTTCCCTAACGGTTTTATTTATTTTGCTTTCTAATCTTGCAGAAGATTTTCCTTTTTTAATTTTAGAAATAACTTCTATTACTTTTTTTACAAATCTCAAACTTCCTTCCACACCATTATCGCTCCATTGGGTATCTTTATCAGGGGAGGCAATACTCATTAAAAAAATTCTTGCAGTATCTATTCCATATTTTTTTGAAACTTCTTCTGGAAGAACAACATTGCCTCGTGATTTGGACATAACAGCTCCGTCATTGCCATGCAGCATGCCCTGATTAAATAATTTCATAAATGGTTCATTCATTTTATCTTTATTTATGAAAAAACCCAAATCTCTCAAAGCTTTTGTAAAAAATCTCGCATAAATCAAATGCATTACCGCATGTTCAGCCCCGCCTATATACTGATCAACAGGCATCCAGTAATCCACTTTTTTCTTATCAAAAGCCTGTTTCTTGTTTTTATTATCTTCATATCTTAAAAAATACCAGGAAGAATCAAAAAAAGTGTCCATTGTATCGGTTTCTCTTCGTGCTTTGCCTTCGCACTTAGGGCATTTTACATTTACAAATTCTTTGCTTGTTTCCAGTGGGTTACCAATTCCAAACTTAACTTTTTCTGGAAGCTTAACAGGAAGATCTTTCTCATTAACAGGCACTATTCCACATTTCTGACAATAGATTACAGGTATTGGTGTTCCCCAGTATCTCTGTCTTGAAATTAACCAATCTCTTAATTTATACTGGACTTTTTTGCTTCCTAGTTTTTTAAATTGAAGAGCTTTTGTAATATGCTTTTTTGCTTCCTCGCTATCAAGATCATTAAACCCTTTTGAGTTGATTAAAATGCCGCTGCCAGTGTATGCTTCCTTTAAATTTTTTTCATCTAATCTATTTTTATCATTTTCTTTCGGTTTTATAACAAGTTTTATAGGTATCTTGTATTTTTTTGCAAAATCAAAATCCCTCTGATCATGTGCTGGAACAGCCATAACCATTCCACTTCCGTAATCAGCAACAACAAAATTTCCAGCCCATACGGGAACTTTCTCATTTGTCAATGGATTTACAGCATAACTTCCCGTAAAAACCCCTTCTTTATCCAATTTATCCATATCTTCTTGTTTTGTCGACTTTATTTTTTTGATAAAATTTTCAACTTCTTTTTTTTGTTTTTCTGTAACCAATTCCATAAGCCTTTGGTGTTGTGCACTTACAACCATAAATGTAACTCCAAATAAAGTATCGGGCCGTGTTGTGAATATTGGCCACTTTTTTCTATTTATTTCAAAAAATATCTCAGTTCCATAACTTTTTCCAATCCAATTTTCCTGCATTATTTTTATTCTCTCAGGCCATTGCAGTTTAGGAATATCTTCCAAAAGCTCGACAGCATACTTAGTTGTTCTAATAAACCATTGTTCCAACTGTTTTATTTCAACTTCTGTATCAGTATGCCTCCAGCAGCATCCATTATGCACTTGCTCGTTTGCAAGAACCGTATTGCATTTTCTGCAGAAATTCACTCCAGCTTTTTTTCTGTAAACTAAACCATTTTCCAGAAACTTAAGAAAAAAATACTGATTCCATTTATAATATTCAGGATCGCTTGTTTTCAACATTCTACTCCAGTCATAGCTCAAACCAAGAGCTTTTTGCTGCGAAATAAAGTTCTTTATTGCCTGCTCTGTAAATTTTTTAGGATGTACTTTTGCTTTAATAGCTGCATTTTCAGCAGGCAGGCCAAAGGAATCGTAACCCATGGGATATAAAACATTAAATCCCTGCATCCTCATAAATCTTGCATAAACATCCCCTATAGTATAATTAAACGCATGCCCCATATGCAATCCGCTTCCAGAAGGGTATGGAAACATTTCTAAAACATAATATTTTCCTTTTTTACTTTTTGTTTTTTCTTTTACTTCAAATGCTTTTTTCTTTTCCCATTCCCCCTGCCACTTTTTCTCTATTTCTTGAAAATTAATGTTTTTATCCTTAGCCATATAAAGATACATGGAAACTGATATTTAAATTCTTTCACATAATAAAA